>JBDTVX010000030.1:0-22580 GCA_040007015.1 Ferruginibacter sp.
AAGCAGTAATTGTGTCAAATGAGCGGGATTTTTTTGAAGATTTTAAAAGTCAATACGGTGCTGGCATACCTACGCAAACTGTAAGTTTTGGTAATAGTTGGGATGTATTGATTGCCACTATGGCAAAGGTCTCAGGTGATGTAAAACGATCCGCAGAAAAGCTTCGCATCGCAGAATCAATGGCCTCCCTGGTTGCATTGAAAGACACTGCTTTTGCCCAAAACCTGGCCAGTAAGCGGGAACTGGCTTGGATCTCAGTTGGAAAATATTATGACCATGACTGGACTGCAGACGGACCTTTTTCCAACATAAGGCCGCAATTTGAGCGCGATATGCAAACCAATTTTTCAAGCTATGTGGATACCTTGTACAATTCTGCCAGAACGGCTTTGGGAAATCAAATCTCGAAAAGTGGAACAAATGCCCGCTTTTATGTTTTCAATCCACATAGCTGGGAAAGAACGGACGTGGCTGACTATGCCTATTCGGGAAGTCTCCCTGTAAAAATAGTTGATCTAAAAACCCTCCTGGAAGTCCCGTCCCAGGTGATATCTCTTAATTCGGTACAGTATATTAGGATCCTTGCGTCCAATATTCCTTCCATTGGCTACAAAATATTTGAAATTCAGAACGGTACTCCTGTCACCTTGCCTGCTGCCGCAACTTTTTCGGGCGGTATTTTTGAGAATGATTTTTATAAACTAACCTTGTCGAACAACGGGTCGATCACCAGTTTTTTGGATAAGACGGATGGAAACTATGAGTATAAAGGTAGCGCTGCAATGAATGATTTTGGAAGCGGAGCACTTACTACTGGCATCTTTACAGTGGAAAATAGTGGTCCGGTTTCTGTTACTGTTAATTGTACCAGTACCAGCCCATACACGCATACAAACAAGATAACACTTTTTAAATCAATAGAACGGGTGGACATTGACGATCAGCTAAATCAAAATACCCTTAATACAACCGTGACCTACCAGTTCCCGTTGAATATCAGCAACCCTACTGTTTGGCATGAAGAAGTGGGGGCTGTGATAAAAGCCAAACTGGAAACAAATGGCGGTCATTATGCTGCTCAAAGTGCCCGTTATGATTGGCCAACAGCAAATCACTTTGTTTATGTAGGTAATTCCACGAAAGGGCTTACTATTTCCAATTTGGGTTCAAATTTCTTTAAACTTGGGAACAGCACATTCGATTTCTTAGATGAAAACAGTAATAACATTCAGTTTCTTGCCGCGGGAAAAGTTGCCAATAATGGCAGCTTTGGGATCAATAACCAGGCTGGTGATCAGTCGTCCCGATACCAGTTTGCCCTTCAGCCTAAAACAGGGATATTCAATCAAAGTTCAGCTATGAAAATGTCAATGGAACATCAAAACCCCTTCGCAACCGGCACCGTTGGTGGAGGAAGTTTTTATCCTGATACTTTGTTCAGCCTGCTTACAATCGATCAGCCAGATGTTATTTTATGGTCTTTAAAACCTTCTGAAGAAGGCTCAGCGAAAGGAATTATAGCCCGGGTATGGAACCAGTCCGGCAATGGGAATATTACATTGAGAGGAATTCTGCCTGTTTTATCTGCGAAAAACGCGACCCACGTAGAGACCGACATGAGTGCTGCCACAATCTTAAATGGAATTTTACAGGAAACCATTGGTAGCCAGGAAATGAAAACGTTTAGACTGTTTTTTAAGGATTCAATCCTTGTGCGCAAAAGCACCACATTTACTTTTAACGGTAATGGAAACTGGAGCGATGCTGTTAACTGGAGCAATAATTCCAAACCTCCGGTTATTTTGCCTGCAGGCGACTATATTATTATTGACCCGGTTGCTAACGGTGAATGTCTTTTAAATATATCGCAAAGAATCGCGGGGGGGAGTAATTTGCAGGTGACAGCAGGAAAAAAATTTAGAATAGCCGGGAACCTTACCATCACGCATTGATCTTTTTAGTTAATCCGGAGTGTATTTTCGATAAAACCGGTTTATTAAAATTCATTTATCGAAGATTATCAACTACCAGCAATGATTGGTCATCATTGAATCATATCAAATGCTGTATGCTTTATTTTAATCGCTTTTTAAAAAAATCAATACTTGCGTGATAGGCTTTTAGCCAGTTGCTGTGCAATAAAAAACTATGCACTTCATCCGGGAAGATCAATTGCTCAAAATATACATTTTGCGCCCTGAGGCGTTCAATCAGGCTTACCGTTTGATCGAAAGGCACATTACGGTCATCATCGCCATGGATAAAAAGAACAGGCGAACGCCATCCTTTTAAAAAATTAACCGGGGAAGATGCATGTGCGGTTTTTGCAAATGCGCCACGGGTTGCAGGATCATAACCGGCAACCCAGTTCTTTAACTCTTCATTCCAGTCATGCACCCCGTGAATATCAACGCCGCTCGCAAATATATCCGAGTTTTGCGCAAGTCCCATAGCAGTAAGATAGCCCCCATACGACCCGCCCCACAACCCGATTCGCTTAGTATCCACATCCGGCCGGCTCTTCATGTATAAGCCGGCGCCAAGCACATCGTTATATTCGCTGGCACCATTTGCACCATAATGCAAAGCTTCCCTGAAATTTAATCCATAACCAATGCCGCTGCGATAATTTACGGATAGCACAATATAGCCGTTTAATGCATTGTATTCATTCATAGCATAATCATGCGAATAATAATCCATGTAATGAAAACCAAGCAGCATTTGCCTTCTTGAACCGCCATGAAAAAAAAGTAATGCCGGGTATTTTTTATTGGCCTGGTAACCCGGTGGTAAAAAAAGCTGCGCATGCATCAGCATACCATCTTTTGCGTGAAAGGTAATATCGGTAGGGATAACCAATGATTTTTCAGGGAAAGAAGGTGGGAACATTTCCGCAGCGATCATGTTTAAATCGCCATTCTCTTTTATTACATAAGGCCAGCCGGGTGCGGTGGCTGTAGAACGTAACACTACGATGCCGGATTGTATAATTGCGGGCGACCATTCAATACCAGCGCCCGTAGAAATTTGTACCGGTCTGCTGCCATCACTGATATTTACTTTCCAAATATGACGGCGATGCGTATCACTTATATTCGTTGTGTAAATGATATATTTTTTGTCGTTACTTAATATTACATTTTCTACTTCGCCATCGCCTGGGGTTAATAAACGAATTCCTCCTTTTTGAATATTCAGCGAATACAAATGCACCCATCCGTCTTTTTCATAAGGAAAGATCAGCTGGTCATCGGCACCCCATAATAAAAGATTGCCAGTAACAGGCAGGTTCTCAAAAAGAACACTGCCCTGCCCGGTTGCAGCTTTCCATATTTCTTTTGATATGCCATTTTCAATATTGAATACATGGATAGACCATGGGTTGCCTGTACGCTTTTCAGTAAAAGGCATCCGGGTTTTATTACCGGGCACACGTATATAAGCGATCCGCTTACCATCCGCCGACCACACCGGTTCTATATCCTTATCAACAGAAGGGGCGGGATAACTTACTGATTTATTGATCCTATCATAGATCCCTAAAAAAGAGTGATCACCCCTGTCACTGATGAACGCAAGTTTGCTTCCATCCGGCGACCAGCGGATGTCGGCAAGCCTTCCCCTGGTTTGAATTAATTTCTCTGCAGGTTTAGCAGAATCTAATAGCATGGACCAGATTTGTCCATTAGAAAGAAAACAAACTATTTTATTATCCGGAGAAACCGCAGCCTTGGCACCAGTACCGATTTTTTTTAAATTTCCTCCATTTGTATTTACAATCCAAACCGTGAGTTCTGTTGTTGTTTGCAATAATGCAGGATTCGCCGCTTCACCTTTGCTATTGGTTGGGTTGCCTTCTGTAAATAAAATATTATTTCCATCTGGCGTAAAGCTTACCTGGTTAATATCGATCCCATCATCAGTTGTATGACTGGTTAACTTATGGATCTTAAAATCCGGTGCATCTGCTGCAAACAAATTTCTTATGCCCCGGTCGTTAAATACCCAGGCAATATGTTTGCCATCTGCAGAACTGTTAAGATCGGTGGGGAATGGCACAGACAGCAGATTTTCAATTGTTGGCTGCGCATTTAGTATGTTGGCAAAGAGTAGTGCAGAAATAAAAATTCCTTTTTTTATTATTTTATTTAATTTATTCATCGCGGGATGATTATAAAGCTTAATGTAGGTTTTTTTAAATTAAAAATTAAGAATTAAAAATGGGATGAAATGGCATACTGTGTTGAATGCCCACTTTAGCAGGATAAAATGTCCGGCTAATTTATCAGCTCAACTCTTTGCTCAAAACCCATCACTCATAGTCACCTTTTATACCAGTCATAAAAAATTCTTCATTCTTAATTTTTCATTCTTAATTTTTTACGGGTCATCTTTGCCCTTCGCCTCCTGGTTTCGGCAATTCTTTCCTGGGCAATTTTTCATCCCTGTTGGCGGTATTGTACACAAATGATGCGATGATAGTTGCTGCCTGCATTAGATCCGCGCCGATCAGGTGATCATAGCTGTCCATATTGGTATGATGTGTACGGGTACCATATTCTATCTCGTCCTGTATAAACTGGAATCCCGGAATTCCTACTGCATCAAACGACAGGTGGTCTGTACCGCCGGTGTTTGAAATGGTAAGCGTTTTTGCACCCAGTGAATTAAAGGGCTCCAGCCATTGTGTAAAAATTGGTCGCACCTTCTCATTTCCCTGCAGGTAAACACCTCTCACCTTTCCGGTGCCATTATCGAGATTAAAATAGGCCGATACTTTTGCCTGATCTTCTTTCAGCTGCATATTTGCGGGATCTGCAAAATGATTTTTTACATAGTTGCGTGAGCCAAGCAATCCCTGCTCTTCACCACTCCATAATGCAATTCGAATGGTGCGCCTTGGCGTAACACCGCTTTCTTTTAATATACGGATCGCTTCCATCATTACTGCGCAACCCGCCGCATTATCAGTGGCGCCCGTAGCTCCCTGCCAACTATCGAGGTGCCCGCCCAGCATCACCAGTTCACTGCTTAGATCGGTGCCCTTTATCTCAGCTATCACATTATATCCCTTCAGATCCTTGCCGGAGAATTCGGTTTGCACATCCACATCTAACCTTACCGGGTACCCGCTGTTTGCCAGGCGTACCAGGCTCATATAATCTTCCATTGCCAACATGATGTCCAGCACATTTTCCGGATCATTTCCGCCATATGCGCCTCCTCCCTGCACAAACAAAGTTCCATCATGTCCGCGGGGGCTCATGCTTAGCAGGGCCAGGGCGCCTTCTTTGGTAGCCATGTCTTTCAATCCTGTAGCTATTGTGCCGACTCCCCTATTGCGTATTTGCTGTTCCCGCCGGCGGCGTTGCTTTGCTGTATCAGCCACCTGCGGCGGTGTTGTATTGCCCATATTTTCCAGTTCCTCATCCGTGTACCTGGTAGCATCTGTTTTAAAGCTTTGCTTCAATGTATCGGTGCGGTACAGTAACAAAACTTTTCCTTTCAATTTTCCACGGTAAGCTTCCAAAGCCGCTGCATCATTGGCTTTTACCAACAATATTTCTGCGTGCTGCAATCCTTCGCTGCCCTTCGTCCATGTTTTTGGAAAACCGATCAACGGCTTGTAATAAGGCGACGTGAGCGCGATATAGGATTTCTTCAGCTCCCAGCTTTTTCCGAAATCGCCCCAGGGTTCAAGGGCCGCATTGGTGAGGCCCCATCTTTCCATCTCCGTACGGGCCCAATTGGCGGCCCTGAAATATCCCGGCGAATTGGTGAGCCTTGGGCCGGAAACATCTGTCAGGTGGAAGGCGATATCCATTACTTTTGAATTTTCAAGCCCCTCCTTTTTTATTTTACTAATGACATCCATATCCACTTTCTCCTGCGCATACGCGCCGGAAATAAAAAAGGATGCAATTACAATAAAGCAGATCTTTTTTTTCATGTATAATTTTCTTTTGTGGAATAGTAAGTTAGGGAATTTTTAGAAGAACGGGCAGAGGCCCAATGATTTAAAACCCTTTTTCAGGCCATCCGAAAGTTTTTAATAAAGCCATGCGCCCACATAAAAGGCCCAACTTTCATCGGGCCCTTTCAATTATTACGTCACTTCCTTTTTGATATCCCGGTGAGACGAGCTTACATGGGCCTTAAATTCCTCATGCCATTTTTTCTATTCCGCTTTGCCTTTATCGGCTAATGAGTTTTAAAACCTGGCCAGTGTATCGTAGCCTTCCTCAAAAACAAGCGCGTATTTAATTTATTTTACCAAACCTTTTGTGACCTCCATAATGGGTTTAAAATCGATATACTGTGTGATATAGTCCACCTTTCCCGCATCGTTGTAATGATTGGCATTGTGGCTCAGGAAGGTAAGTTTTTTACCGTTCTTGTATTTTACATCCGTACGGCGCCAGGAAAGCATCCATTTGCCTGTTGGAACATTACCGGGCATTTCATTTGCCTTAAGGGGTAACCAGATCACGTCTGAAAATTTGATGGAATCAATTATTTTCCACCTGCCCTTGTAATAATCTACAATGGCTTTTTTCCCGACAAGGCTATCGCCGCCCGAAAAATTCATTCTGACATTTTCGTCCAATCCGGCTGCAAATCCATCTACATCTCCTTTCGAAAATGCATCCCAGCTTGCTGTGGCGCCTGCATTTAATTCTTCGCCCAGCAATTCAACCTTAGCGGGGTTTTTCTGGGCGGCGCTGTTTTGGGCAGAGCCGCTGTCGGTTGCGGATGCTGAAGTGCCGTCTTTTTTGGTGTCGTTGTTGCATGCAAGCAGAATTGCAGCGGTCGCTGCAGTGATAAACATTTTTTTCATATTTGTAAACTTAAAAGTGAACGTATAAATTCAATCGTTCGCAAAGGGGAGGGATCACTGAAGACAGGGCTAAAAATACCCACTAATGTAAAAAGAATATGTTTATAACCCAAACGGAATTTTGTGAATAGGGAAATATTTTTCTTTCTTCCCGGCCCCGCAGATGCCCGCAACAGGCAATAATGTTTTACCGGGAAACCTGTGGAATGCAAATACGATGATACCACCTAATGCGCAATGAAATGAGATGTCGCCGGGCCACAGCAAACAAATGCATTGACGAGGCCAAAAAAAGTAGCCATACTTGCCTCCGGATAAAATATTGGGCGGTCATCATGACTTCAATTCTTTTTTTCGGCCGGTTAATAAATAAAATTATCCCGGCGCCAAAAAGCATGGAAAAGATGACCCGCCGGCTTCCTTCCATCAACCAATTAACAAAATACCCAACCTTCTGATCGATGGCTCCCAATTCAATATTTAACGTAAGGTTATCCGCTGCAGGATCAGGCGATGCGAAGTATGGGATATTCGTCATCATGATACCCTGCAATGCAATCCTCCTAAGTATCAATAATCACCAATTCGATCCTGCTGTGTTAAAGGAGCAGGTCCGGAAAAGGATGAGGTATTTGATTTCATGCAGTGTTTATTTAGATGATAAAAGAGTATGTATTAGACTTAAAATACTGAATGAAGAATTACATACATATGGCCGGGTTTTCATGCGCGGCTTAAATATGCGGGAATTTGACCAATCATCATTCAACCGCCGGCCATCAACAAATTATCTTTAATAATTCATCAACTTATCAATCGATTCTTCCAGCCTGCTATACGCCATGAAGTTTTTTTCCAGCTCAATATTAAAAGGGATTGGTGTATCCAGCGAAGCGCAACGGATCACCGGCGCATCCAGGTATTCAAAACAATTTTCGCCAATCCACGCGGCTATTTCTCCGCCAATACCACCGGTTAATGTATCCTCGTGTAATAATAAAACTTTACCGGTAGCCTGCACCGCGTTTTTAATGGCCGTGAAATCCAATGGTAATAATGTTCTCAGGTCGAGGATATACAGGGAAAGTGCCGGGTGATTTTTCGCAAAATCCATTACCCAGTGCACACCCGCACCATAAGTGATGATACTTATATCATCGCCATCCTGTACCAATCTTGCCTTACCGATCTCAATCTCATAATACTCTTCCGGCACCGGTCCGCTGATGCTGCGATATAAAGCCTTGTGTTCGAAATATAAAACAGGGTTAGGATCATTGATGGCTGCAATCAATAATCCTTTTGCGTCCATCGGGGTGGATGGGTATACCACTTTCAACCCCGGTGTATGTACAAACCAGGCCTCATTGCTTTGGCTATGGAAAGGCCCGGCGCCCACGCCTCCGCCTGTTGGCATCCGTATTACTACATCGGCATTTTGTCCCCAGCGCCAATGCAGTTTTGCGAGGTTATTGATAACCTGGTTAAATCCCACGGTAACAAAATCGGCAAATTGCATTTCCATCATCGCTTTATAGCCTTCCAGGGAAAGGCCAAGCGAGGCTCCTACAATGGCGCTTTCGCAGATGGGCGTATTTCGCACTCTTTCTTTTCCAAATGTATCTGCAAGGCCCTCGGTGATTTTAAAGGCGCCGCCGTATTCCGCGATATCCTGTCCCATTAAAACGAGATTGGGATGCTGTTGCATACTTTGAAACAGGCCCTCTTTTATGCCATCAATAAATCGCATCCTTTCCCTGGCTGTGTGAGCCGTTGCTTCGCCGGGTTTTGAGTTATTAATTCTTTTTATTGCAGGCCTGGTATTGGTGGCCGGCTTTGCAAAAAGATCGTCATACTCTTCATTGGTGTCCGGCACCATTGGCCCCGACTCATATCCAATCTTTAATTCGGTTTCAATATATTCCTTCAGCTCATTGCGTATATCCCTAACCGATTGGTCGGTCAAAACAGCCTGTGCGGTCAACCAGGATTCATAGGTTTTTATGGGATCCTTTTGTTCCCAGAGATCAAATAGATGTTTGGGTACATATTTTGTGCCGCTGGCTTCTTCGTGGCCCCTCATTCTAAAAGTCATGCATTCTACCAGGTAGGGTTTTTGATGATAGATACAATATTCCCTGATGCCTTTGATAGTATCATATACTTCTAAAATATTATTGCCATCGATCCTCACAGCTTCCATGCCATATCCGCGCGCTCTTTCTACCAGGCTAAAACAACGGTATTGTTCACTTGCAGGCGTGCTTAAGGCATAGCCGTTATTTTCTATTAAAAAAATTACCGGCAGATCCCATACCGCGGCCACATTCAGCGCCTCATGAAAATCTCCTTCGCTGGTACCTCCTTCCCCTGTAAATGCGAGTGATATTTTTTGTTCCTCTTTTAATTTATGTGCCAATGCCACACCGTCAGCAATTGCCAGTTGGGGGCCAAGGTGTGAGATCATTCCGCAGATATGATGACTGGCATTGCCAAAATGAAAACTTCTTTCGCGCCCTTTGCTGTAGCCGTCTTTACTGCCCTGCCACTGTTTAAATAATTTATGCAGTGGCATATTGCGGGTTGTAAATACACCCAGGTTCCTGTGCAGCGGCATGATCCATTCATCCTGCTCCATTGCCATGGCGGCCCCTACGGAGATAGCCTCCTGGCCGATACCGCTAAACCATTTGGATATCTTTCCCTGACGGAGTAAGAGCAGCATTTTTTCTTCGATCATCCTGGGTAAAAGAAGATTTTTATATAGGGCGAGCAAGGCGTCGTTTGTTAGATTTTTCCTGTTGAATTGCATGGAAATCGGTTAATTGTTGATCGTTGATCGTTGATTGTTGATTGTTGATCGTTGATTGTTGATTGTTGATTGTTGATTGTTGATTGTTGATCGTTTTTTTGGAGCATGAAGTTAGTAATATTACAGGCAACCGGCATTAGATAGAGGGTAAGATTTACCCCGGCAAAATTTCAGGACGAGGGGTATAACTTAAAAGAAATATTATTCCTATAAAAAATTTCATTATTTCCTGACATGGTTTATGTAAATCACCTGGGATCTGCATCCCGAGGCAAGCTCTTTTATGTGAAAATGTTTTCTGCTCCGGCTATTGCTTTAATTCTTTTTTGCATTTCGCCCTTATTAATTTCCTCCAATACGCAGGATCATTTAATCTCAAAACCTAATTCAACCATAAATACAAACCCGAAAATACAGGTTGCTATCCTGCTGGATGTAAACAACATAATTAATAATTAATAATTCCTTGAATTTAGAATTTTTTTAAAAATGGATATTGTATAAACTATGTTATAACGAAATAATTACTCGTTCACTAGATTCCCTTTCGAAATGAAAGGGTGTTTGAATTGGCGAATAATCCCCGAATTAAAAAAATTATCAATTATTAATTATCATTTATTATTTACTTTTTGCTTTCTTTTTCAGTCTTAAAGGCCCTTTTATGTACAAGTGAATTGAAAAAGGACAGCAGTATACTGAATAATACGGCATACCAGAAACCTTCTACTTTAAAGCCTTCTACAAAGTAGCCGGTGGCTAAAAGGATACAGGCATTGATAACAAACAAAAACAATCCAAGGGTGAGTACGGTTACGGGGAAAGTTAATATTATTAAAACGGGCTTTACAGTTGCATCCAGGATGGCCAGCAAAACAGCCACCATCAGCGCAGTAAAAATATCATGGATCGTTATACCCGGAAGGATATGTGCCAAAATAAATGCATTTACGGTGGTTATTAATATTTTTAATAAAAATTTCATTCCGGAGAGGTTAATGAAAACTACATAAAAACAGATTGTAATCTTACAAAATTTTATTTAAAATACATATAGCAAAATTTTAAACTTCCGGTTAATTTGTGACCCGATGGCTTGCGGTTTGTCAGCGGTCAATGTTCATCGGTCAATGGCCAGGAGTCAATGGTCATATCACCACCAAATCATAGAAGTCTCCGGGCTGAAAATATTTTTCCGACAATCCCTTTAATTCCTCTGCGGATATGGTTTTAATGATTTTTACAGAATCATAAAAATATTGCTCATCCAGGTTATTTAAAATTATATTTTTCCATCTGCCGATAATCTGGAAGGGACCATCCAGGTCGCCCAAAATAGAACCGATCAGGTAATTTCGCACCAATAATAATTCGTCCTCACCGATCAATTTTTCTCTTAGTAATTTCATCTCTTTATATATTTCTTCCACCGTTGCATTGATCACGTCTTTTCCGGCTTCGGTACTAATCAACCATGCGCTGTCCTGCATATGATTTTGTACATAGCTGTGTATGCCATACGTGTAGCCTTTATCTTCACGGATATTGCTCATTAGCCTGGAACCAAAGAAACCGCCCAATACTGTATTAAGCACCATCACACTCATATAATCAGGGTGATGCCTGTTGGGGAATGGCCTCGCGATCCTGATAGCGCCCTGTACTCCGGTTGGATCGTTGGAAACACGGTGTTTTTTTTGTGAAGCGGGTAGAAAAACGTTGTTCGTTATTCGTTGGCGGTTGGTCGTTAGGGGTAAATCGCCAAACTGCTTATTCAATTGTTCAAACAGACCGGCCGGTAAATTGCCTGCTACAAAAATTACCAGGTTGCCCTTCACATAATATTGCTGAAAAAAGGCCCTCATCTTGTCCGTTGTTAGTGTATCATAGTCCGCGGCAACCAGGTATTTTCCATAAGGATGCTCTTCGCCATATAAATAAGCATCGACCAAACGGTTGGCTACAAAATCGCATTTCTGCAGATTAACTGATAATTTTTGTTTACTGTTTTGCATAAAAATTTCCAATTCTTCTTCCGGGAAAACCGAATCTGTGATCATCTCCCGCATTACCGGCAACAGTTCATTGAGGTGTTTGCTCAGGGTATGCAATGATACGGTTGATGTTTCATGAGAACTGGTACGGTTACAATAGGCGCCATAATATTCAAAATGTTCATTTATCTGGAAGGCGGTTTTGGAGGAAGTGCCATTTCGTAACATATAATTAGTGGCGGCTGCCAGGCCATTTTGGGTTTCGAAACAATTACCCGCACAAAATACCATTTCTATCTGCAGCACATCCTCCGCACCTGCATTAATGGCATATACCTGCACACCATTATCCAGTGCAAATTTTTCGCATGGTTTCAGTAGCAGGTTAAATTCGATGGCGTCTTTTATTAAAGGGGGATTTGCTCTGTCAATCATTATTTGATATTTTCTAATTTTGCTTCAGAGATTTTAACTGGTTTAAAACCAATGTCACTATGTGTTAATTTGCGCTTTTCAATTTATGAAACGAAACTGATTAATAAATAAACCAGTCGGCAGCAAAAGAATACTATTAAAATCATTGGAGTTCCAAAACCCCCTTTGGGGGGTAGGGGATACTAATTATTTGAATAGTAATACAGCGTATTGCAGTTGTTCTCATCAAATATTACGCGGCTTTCATTCATTAATTCTTCCCTGGTTACCGCCTGGTATATTTCAAGTTCTTTATTGATAAGGTCAGCATCTCCCAATAGCTCATACATGGCCAGGCTGGTGGCACGGTTCATTACACTCATATCTTCAAAAGCCATCATGCTTTCCGTTTTGTTTTTTACTTTTTGTAATTCCAGTTCACTTATTCCTTCCTGCTGCAGTTTAACAATTTCTTCCATTACGGCTGCTTCCGCGTCCTTCATATTTACTCCCTTTACAAGCTTACCCTGTATAGATAACAGTCCTGCATCGGTACTTCCGTAATGGGAACAATCGATATTACTAAACAATTGTTTTTCTTTTACCAAAGCCTGGAACAAACGGGAAGAACCACCCCCGCTTAATATCTCCGTTATAAGGTCGGTTACATAATATCGCTTATCCAGCCTGGGATAAATATGCCAGCATTTGTATAAAGCGTCCAGCGGTACACTGGCTTTCACTTCCAGTGTTTTGGGTGCGGTTTGTTTTGGTTCTTCCGGCAAGCGGCGATCGTATTTGATGCCCGAAGGTATGGGACCAAACCATTTGTTTGACAATTCCCTTACCTGTTCAACAGTAACATTTCCGGCAACTACCAAAATGGCGTTAACGGGGGTATAATGTTTATAGAAAAAATCTTTTACATCCTGCAAAGTAGCATTTTCCACATGTTTCAGCTCCTTCCCGATGGTCATCCACCTGTAGGGATGAATGGTATATGCCAGTTCCCTCATTTTATGCCAGGCATCGCCATATGGCTTATTAATATAGTGTTCCCTAAATTCTTCACACACTACTTTACGTTGTACTTCCAGGCTTTTGCTGTCAAAGGCCAGGCTTAGCATACGGTCGCTTTCCAGCCAAAATGCCGTTTCAATATTTTCAGCGGGTAGCTGACAATAATAATTGGTAAGATCATTGGTGGTAAAGGCATTGTTTTCGCCACCCGCCATCTGGAGGGGCTCATCGTATTCGGGGATATTGATGCTTCCGCCAAACATAAGATGCTCAAACAAATGTGCAAAGCCGGTTTTCTCCGGGTTTTCATCTCTTGCGCCTACATCATAAATAACATTTACTACTGCCATCGGGGTGCTTTCATCCTTATGCACCAATACCCTCAACCCGTTATCAAGGGTAAACTTTTCATACTGAATCATGGCGCAAAGTTAAGGACTGCCAGGTTAAAAATCGCCTGGGATAAAAATGAGAAAGTGATTGAGCGTTTAAGAGGAATATTATTAAGTTAGGGGTATTGTATTTGAATATTCAGGTACCATGTATGATGAGGCTACAGTATGCTTACCGGCCTGATACTTAGCTGCATAAGTTTTTTATCACGGCTGATCGTAATTTTTATATTTTCATTTGCAGACTGTAATATTGTTTTATAGGCCATGATATTGTTGGTAAAATTTTTGCCGATCCCTATGATCAGGTCGTCTTTTTTTAACCCGGCTTTATCTGCCGGTGAGCCGGGTATCACGTCTTCCACTAAAATTGACCCATCTATATAATATATGGCCAAACCGGTGTATGCATAATCAAAGGCATCTTTAAAATGGCTGTTGGGATATAAATGGATCTCTCTTTTGGGGTAGTTGATCGTTAAATTAAAACGACGCAGCAGATCATTACCCAATAGTCCGCCTACAAATGGATAAGAAGTTACATTAAACTCATCCCTGTATAAATAGGTAGGCACATTCCTGAATCTGTAATTGCCTACCTGCACCATTTTTACTACGGTCAACCGCATCTGCAGCCTTCCACCCATTCCCTCTGCCTGTGTGAACAAGGGCTTGCGACTGGCCAATAAAATGCTGCTGTCTCTTATATAATCTTCGCTTAGCAGGAAACAAAGCCCTGCGCCGGTATCAAAATAAAAATTAAAATTTTGTTTTTTCCGGTCCCGGAAAGTAAGATTTTGTATGGGCAGTGTGGTAAAGGCCGGGCGAAGTACGGTACCACCCCTTGGGTAGTCCATCTCACCAGGACGGTACACTGCAACCTGGGAACTGTCAAAATCAAGCTTGACTATATACCTGCTAAAAAAGCTGTAGCCGATTATTCCATCTATTTTTTCACCATAAACACTGCTCAATACATCATAATCATTGATATGGAAATTTAGCCTGTCGATGGTTAAACCCGGGAAATGAAGTTGCTGGTTAAAAAGAAAACTTACTTTATGTTCGGCGCCCATTCCCCTGATAGTGGTATCTGTGGGTGTGGCTTTTAAATTATAATAGGCGCAGGTAGCGGAATCCAGTGAAATTCCACCGCTGCCCGTATCTAAAATAAAATTCAGGGAGTCAGGAATTTGCCCAAGTACTGCCCTTACCACCATTACGCCGCCGCTATATTGTTTAAAAGGAAACCGGGTAATAAATTTCGCCTGTACCTGTGGCGTTAATATCTCCTGGCTTTTGCACTCCACAAGCAAAAAGGTAAAAAAAATTATACAAAATATATTATTCATAAGCATAATCCTACAACAGAAACTAAATATACAACCTAATGGATGTACTTTTGTTAATAAAGTACAAATGGTTTTATGAAAATAAATGAATTATTTAAGAAAGCATTCGACTTTGAATTCTTATCGTCATCCGAAGGGGTGTTCCTTTTTGAAAATGCCCCGCTGGCTGAGTTGATGTATGTAGCCGATGAATTAAGAAAAAAGCAAGTGCCCCATGGTAAGGTAACCTGGATCATTGATAGAAATGTTAACACCACCAATGTATGCATTGCCAATTGTAAGTTTTGTAACTTCTACCGTATTCCCGGCCACCCGGAAGCTTATATAACTGATATTGAAACCTACAAAAAGAAAATCGATGAAACTTTTCGCTTTGGCGGCGAACAGCTATTATTACAGGGCGGACATCACCCCGACCTGGGATTAAGTTATTACACGGGTCTTTTTAAAGAGCTGAAAAGTTTATACCCCAATTTAAAGCTCCACACACTGGGGCCACCGGAAGTAGCGCATATTACAAAGCTGGAAAAAAGCACTCACCGCGAAGTATTAATGGCACTGAAAGATGCCGGGCTTGACAGTTTGCCCGGCCCTGGCGCAGAGATACTAACGGACAGGGTTAGGCGATTGATCAGTAAAGGCAAATGCGGGAGCCAGGAATGGCTGGATGTGATGGTAGAGGCCCATCAACTAAATATTACTACCAGTGCCACCATGATGTTTGGCCATGTGGAAACCATCAGCGAGCGGTTTGAGCACCTTGTAAAACTTAGGGAAGTGCAAAGCCGCAAACCCGAACATGCAAAGGGATTTTTAGCTTTCATCCCATGGACATTCCAGGATGTTGATACTTTGCTGGCCAGGATCAGGGGCATTCATAACCTGACCACCCCGGAAGAATATATCCGTATGATCGCCATGAGCCGTATTATGCTGCCCAATGTAAAAAACATCCAGGCCAGCTGGTTAACCGTAGGTAAAAAAACCGCGCAAATATGCCTGAACGCAGGAGCAAATGATTTTGGCAGCATTATGATTGAAGAAAATGTGGTAAGCGCTGCGGGCGCTCCACACCGGTTTACCAGCAAAGGGATACAGGAAGCAATACGTGAAGCAGGTTTTGAACCCCAGTTGCGCAACCAGCAATACGAGTTTAGGGCAATGCCTGAAATGATGGAGGAGCAGGTGATTAATTATTAGAAACCTTAATGTTGAAGGGACGGTGTTTGACCATTGACCATTCACCATTTCTTCCCCTAATAGTCGAAAGGAAATTTCTTCAGCAATACCACGTTATGCTGATCGGTTTGGGTGGCTGGAAAAAATTATTGGTAGCGCAAAGCCTGTAGCTGAATTTTACGCCATCTAATTTAATTATGAAGAAGTAGTTTTCTCGCAAAGACGCGAAGGAGCGGAGTCGCTAAGAAAATATTTTCGGCATCTTCAAGTAAAATTATTTAACCAAAGTTATTGATGATCACCGGCAATCACGGTCAAACTATAATAAATGAAATTTAGAGGGCTTCTTTAACCAGGTAAAATAAAGGGCAAACAGAAAACATTTTGCATCTTTGCTCCTTCGCGTCTTTGCGTGAAAACCTCCTTTTCGTGAAATCAGTCAATAATAAACCGGTAACCAATTCCTTTAATGGTCGGTATATCCAGCCAATCATTTTTTAAATACCCCCTAACTTAGTAGTGTAAACATCCCTGTTGCGGGAATTAAAGAAATTATCATTGCCCCAAAGCAGGTTTAAAATTTCTCTCCTGTTAATAATTTTGTCCCGGTTGTTATACCATTTTCAATAATTCACTTTCCCTGAAAGATAATTTTCTTTCCCCGCAATCATTCACCAGTAACTGGTGATTCTGATCAAAAGGATGGCGCCCGATCTGTCCGGGGCTGACTTTGCTAAAATGCAAAAAGAGCTATTGGGCAAGGGGGGCCAGGTGCGGATCGTGACGAATTAAAAAAGATGGTTGATGGTTGAACGTTGATCGTTGGTGGTAAAAAGAAAACCAAGAATGTTACTGCGGTTGCATGAATGAACCGGGCAGCAAAACCTGCCCGATTTCTTTCCAGGAATTCACCCGTTTGTGCCTGCCGTGGTTTGCGAATATATTATGCGGCTGTGTAAACAATATGGTATCCCCGCCCGTAAAGAAGTCCAGGTTTTTAAAATGATCGTCGATCATGATATCCGCTTTTATTATTTCTTTGGATCCGCAAAATACCATTTGCTGCCAACTGATAAAGGGGAAGTGATCATTTAGCCATAATTGTTTTTCTTTAAGACTGCCGGGGAATTCCATTGCCGCAGAAACAATAAATACCTTGTAGTGCTCGTTCAGTTTAATTAGCACTTCCTGGCTGTCTTCAATCACCGGCGCATTGAGGAAAAAGCCCGGGCTGTTGACATATTTTCGTGAATTTTTAAATGCTTCCATTTCAGCAATTCCGTTGATCTCTTCCAAAGAAAGTATATTTCCGAATTCCGCTGCGTGCATTGCTATAAACTGGCTATAAACATTGGCTAATACACCATCCATGTCAACAGATATACTTTTCATTCTATTATTTTAAACTTTCTTTTTTATTCCCATTTTTAATGGGTTGTGAGATTAATTGAGCCTTTATGGTTTTTTATTAATTCCCTGGTAAAGTTAGCAGAATATAGATGACCGGTCAGCTTCCGGTAAGCTTGCGTTTTATTTCAAATTTTCGCTACCTAATTTCAGTGATTTTAATAGAGCGATTTCAATAGATGATTCGATCATTTTAAAAAAAAAATCAGACATTAAAAAATCAGTCATCATACATCTTATACATTTATCCCGCCACTTACTTCTATCCGCTGACCATTGATCCATTTTGCATCCTCCGTACAAAGAAATGCTACCACGCTTCCAATATCGTTCGGAGCGCCTACACGACCCAACGGTGAAAACGAGCCCATAACCGCCTTTATTTGTGGATTATTGCGGATAAAAGAATTATTGAAATCGGTTTCTACCGGGCCAGGTGCAACCACATTTGCCCCGATGCCCTTAACACCCAGTTCTTTTGCCAGGTATTTTGTAAATACCTCAATGGCCCCTTTCATAGAAGCATAAACTGAATAACCGGGATTTGAAAATCTTGTGGTACCGGTAGAAATATTGATAATGCGGCCACCCTCGTTGATATGAGGGACTAATTTCTGCGTTAAAAAATAGATCCCTTTAAAGTGCACATCGAGGAAATCAGTAAACAACTCCTCGGTTACCTCCAGGAAAGGAACTGTCGCACCCATGCCTGCATTATTCACTAAAAAATCCAGGGAGCCGGTATTCCAGTCTGATTGTAAAGTGGCGATAACTTTTTGTACAAAAGGATTGAGCGATCCAAAATCGCTCATGTCCAGGTGAAGCGCCACGGCTTTTTGTCCAAGCGCTTCAATATCTGTTACGGTTTGCTGCGCTTCTGCTTCATTGGTACGGTAGGTGAGGATCACGTCTATCCCCTTTTTTGCGATGCTGGTGGCCATATCTTTTCCCAGGCCGCGGCTTCCACCTGTAACCAGTGCAATTTTTGTTGGTACTGACATAATGATTTTTTTTGAATAATTATGCAAAGCTATGGTAGTTACAAATTAAAACTCCCCCAGGATGTAAATAAAATATATAGAATAAGTGTACAGGTTCCTGGTTCAAATATTATCTTAGGGCTATGGAACAGCGCAATACTTACCGGGTAACCTCTATCGATATTCTTCGTGGACTGGTGATGATCATTATGGCATTGGATCATACCCGTGATTTTTTTCATGCAACAGCCATTACCGATGATCCGCTGAATCTTGCCACCACTACGGTCCCTTTATATTTTACCAGGTGGATCACTCATTTTTGCGCCCCTGTATTCGTGTTTTTATCGGGCACTTCAGCCTACCTGGCTTCAAAAAATAAAACGAAGGCCGAAGCCAGTTTTTTCCTTATCAAAAGAGGCTTTTGGCTGGTATTGATGGAAATGGCCGTCATAACACTTGCACTCACTTTTAACCCGATTTACAATGTTATTATCTGGCAGGTGATCTGGGCAATCGGCTGGAGCATGATCGTGCTTGGGCTATTGATACGATTTCCTTTTTATACAGTATTGATAACAGGATTAATATTATTTTTTGGCCACGACCTGTTAGACCATATGACCCTACCGGAAAAAGGTTTTGCAGGCAATCTAATAAAAGCCCTGTTTACGGCGCGCGGCACTATCCTGCCTGTTTCAGGTTCGCATTTTATCGGTATTTTTTATGCCATTCTTCCGTGGACGGGCGTTATGTTATTGGGATACAGTGCAGGTTACTGGTTCCGTAAGGAATATTCCCCTATAAAAAGAAAACAAATATTGCTCACCACGGGTATATCACTGATTATACTTTTCATCATACTTCGGTTCTTCAACTGGTACGGTGAGCCCGTGCCGTGGGATAAAAATCAGTTTTTATCTTTTATTAAAACAAGCAAATACCCTCCCTCCCTGCTTTACCTGTGTCTGACATTGGGGCCGGCATTGGTAGTATTGGCATACTTGGAAAATGTGCATACAAGCTGGTCGTATGTTGTTTCCGTTTATGGCCGGGTACCTTTTTTTTATTATGTGTTACATTTTTACCTGCTGCATACGCTGCTGGTAATTATATTTTTTGCAACAGGGCACAGTTCGTCGGAGATTATCGATCGTACTGTACCGTTCCTGTTCCGGCCAGCCCATTTTGGCTTTGGCCTTGGTGTGGTGTATACCATTTGGTTAAGTGTAGTGGCAGTTTTATACCTGCCCTGCAGGTGGTTCAATAAATATAAAACAAGCCATTCGCAATGGTGGTTGAAATATTTGTAGCCGGGAGTAGCTGACCGTTGGCAATTGAGTATTGACGAATGACCGGTGACGATTGACTATCTTCAATCAAATTACAAGTATAAAGAAATATCAAATGCCTTTTAAATTTGAGAAACTTGAAATATGGGAACTGGCACTTGAATTTGCCGATGAGGTTCATTTGCTAACACGTAAATTTCCAAAGAAGAGATGTTTTGACTTACCTCGCAATTTAAAAGAGCTGCCGATCCTGGTTTATTAAATATTACGGGAGATACTATAGGCCAATGAGATGCTGAACGAAGGAAATTTATCGGGTATGCTATTCGCTCCCTGGCCGAATGTGTCAATTGTCTTTATCTTTCCGAAAGGAGAAAGTATATTACTAATAAAGATTTTACACATTTTTACAGACGCTCCGAATAACTTTTTGCAAAAATGAATAAATTCAGAAGTAGTTTGGGCAATTAATATTGGTCGGTCAATGGTCAATCGTCCGGCTATAACGATTAATTTTTGGTTAAAAGGAGCAAATTACCTGCTCTCTTTTTTAATGCCATCCGAATTAAAAAAAATGACGACTCATTTAACAAAGACTGTTTTTTAAAAATAATTAGCTATAGCTTTAGTATCGTATCAACCAGGTAAAAAAGATTAAAACATTTTAATAAATTTTGCTATGAATGAAGTTGTTAATTGCGCTGCTTACTCAGAGGGTCGTAAGGTTGCCAATGTTGATGTACACGAGATCAGTGACATAGTTGAAAACACGCAACAATTTATTTGGGTTGGATTGCACGAGCCCACTGAAGAAATGCTATCATTGTTTCAAAAGCAATTCAACCTGCACGATCTGGCCATTGAAGATGCGCACAATGCTCACCAACGGCCCAAAATTGAACGATATGACGATACCCTTTTTATAGTTTTACGCACGGCTAAAATAAACAATGTTCTCAACAGGATCGATTTTGGTGAAACCCATTTTTTTATTGGCAGCCGCTTTTTAATTACTGTACGCCATGGCTCGTCTATTTCGTATACGGATGTTCGTAAGCGTTGCGAAAGCACGCCCAACTTGCTACGTATCGGGGAGGGCTTTGCTTTATATGCTGTAATGGATTCCATAGTTGATCAATATTTCCCGGTAGTTGAAGCCCTTGAAGAAGGACTGCTTTCTATAGAAGATAAAGTATTTAAAGACAAACCTTCCCGGCAAACCACCGAAGATATTTATTTGCTCAAGCGGCAGGTGCTTGAAGTAAAACGTGCGGTATCACCCTTAATAGATATCTGTAACCGGCTGATGAGGTTCGACATCAAACTTATCTCGGAGGATACACAGCCGTACTTCCGTGATATTTACGACCATGTAGTTCGCATCAATGAAATGGTGGATCATGCGCGTGAACTATTGAACACAGCACTGGAAGCAAACTTTTCGCTGCTGTCCATTGCGCAAAATGAAGTATCAAAAAAATTCGCCGGCTGGGCAGCTATTATTGCAGTGCCTACGATGGTAGCGGGTTTTTACGGGATGAATTTTAAGTTTATGCCCGAACTCGGCTGGCACTATGGATACCCGGCAGTTGTAGCCGGAACGATTGGTATGTGCCTGGTTATTTTTTTCCTGTTTCGCAGATCAGGATGGCTGTGAGAATCAATAAATAATGAATAATAAGTGATGAATGATGAATAATGAATTTCAATATTCACTATTAATTTTGATCTCCTTTATTTTTTCAGATGCCTTTTAAAAAATTCCCATGCCTCTATATAAACATTGATATCGTTTGGATAGTCATGTTTTCCCCCGATTACTTCTAAAAGAACTACTTCGGGGCCACTCTTCTTTTTATAACTGTAACGCATAATCGTTTTCCCATCCGTCGGATCTGTATCGGGCAGATATTCTATTACCGGTTCTCCGTTAAATCCATCCAGGGTTGCCCAATATTTAAATGTTTGCTCCGTGGAACGAACATTTCCCAGGTAAGCCGCAGTAATTTTTACCTCCCCTCCCTGGTAAGGATTTATAGGGTCATTGGTACCATTGATGATCATTACCGACACAGGTTCGTCCGAAGCAGTGCAATCCATATTACTGCTGTCCGGAAGATTGGCAACAATAGCAGTGATGGCTTTGAACTCCCTCGGCATCGTAAGCGCCAGTTTATAAGCCATATGCCCTCCACCCGAAAAACCCGCAGTAAAAACATGCTTTGAATTTATATGATAGTTCAGTTTAAAATACCCGATCATCAAATGAAAAAATTTATTTTCATTAATGTTCTCGAGGTTGGCTGCGGATGTGGCAGCTTTACGGCATTCGTTCCAGAAATTTTTATAACCGTCAGGATATACCAGTAACACGTTTTCTTTTCCGGATATACTTTCCAGTTTTGCCGCATCCTTCATTATCTGCTCACCGGTGCCACCCGAACCATGCAGGATAAAGATCAGCGATGCATCTGTATTTTCCGGCGGCGGTTTATTAAAATGAAACTTCCTGTAATGGCCATCCACTAAAATTGAATCGCTGATCAGTTGGCTTTTTGATGATAGGAAGCAAACAAGGGTTAGGATAAAAAGGGCAGCTTTTTTCATATGCGAATATAATTTTGGTAACAAGTGTATTGAAATATTCCTGCTAAGGTAAACGCTTTTGAACCGCAGAAAGAACTTTCATTTACAAATAAAAAATTTTGATGACTAATATTTATTCAAATTTTTACAGTTAAGCTGAGGGTAATATGAAGTTTAACCAAAGTGGAAATGTTAAATATTTCATACAAAATGTAATATATTCTTGTCTAAATGTAAAATATACTTTACATTTGGGAAAATTTATTTACCATGTCACACAAATTATTATTTCCAAACAAATACAAAACCAT
>JBDTVX010000031.1:0-22215 GCA_040007015.1 Ferruginibacter sp.
CAAAACCGGCCATACTGGCTACATTCAAAACATAAGCCGGTGCATTTTTTTCAAGCAGGGGCAACAAAGTAAGCGTAAGCGCCATAGCCGATTCTACATTCAATCTTACCATATATCGAAGTGAGTCTAGCGGGAATGATAAATAATCCCTGGTACCTCCAAGACCCGCCACATTACAAAGCATTTTTAAATGAATATTTTGATTGGTACACCATTTTGCAATAGCCTCGGCTGATTCCTCTTTTGCCAGGTCATGCACCAGCACCTCTACATGCACCTGGTAGGTTGATTCCAATTTAATTTTGGCTGAATTCAAACTATCTGCATGCCTTGCTATCAAAATTAAATTATACCCACGCCTTGCCAGGGCTTCCGCTATTGCATAGCCAATTCCCTTACTTCCGCCTGCTACTAACGCGTATGGGCCGTCCAGCCTCCCTGCCCTGCGAAATAGGGTTCCTGTACCCGGATTATTTGCTACCTCTTTTTTAGACTCAATCGTACCCCCGACACTATGGGGCAAAATATACACAGAGTCGAAGAGACCAGTGGAGTTAGCTCCTAAATTGAAAGTACCCTGTTGGGCGTACCCACCTGCGATATTCAACAGGATAAGAAAAAGAAAGCATAGTTTTTTCATGAAAGGTGGTTATGATTTAGCATTCAAACGCTTATTAATATTTATGGGTTGCTATTAGTATGCCACTATCTGGCTGGTCGTTCGGGGTTGGAGGTTGCGCGTTATCGTTCCACGCTGCCCATTGTGTAGAACTACAACGATCGGCTACCAACGACCAACAATCAACTCCCAACGATCAACCAACCACAACGCCCAACGAACAACCAACAATTACCAACGATCAGCCACCAGCGACCAACGATCAACCATTATTTTGCGTTTGTCATTGCGACTTTTATTCCGAGTGCGATTAAGACTATACCGCAGGCTTTATTTAAATGCGATGAAAATAATGGATGCTTTCGCAGACCCGAAAATATTTCAGCCGAGAACACTGCTAATACTGAACACCATACCGTGCCTGTCATTGTAAACGTAACTCCAAGGATCAAAAAAGGCAGCAGGCTGTGTTGATAGGTTGGGTCGGTAAATTGCGGAAGAAAGGCAATGAAGAACATGGCGACTTTTGGATTTAAAACATTTGTGATAACAGCATCCCGGTATGTTTTTCTGAAATTGGCCCCAGTTGAAGCTATGGATGTGTTGAAATTTAATCTGGATCTGTCGATAAACATTTTAATTCCCATATAAACCAGGTAAGCCACCCCGGTATATTTAACTATATTGAAAAGCAGTATTGATTGTGCAATAATTACCGATAACCCACATGCAGCAAGGGTAGTATGCGCAAGAGACCCTGTACTTATTCCCAGTACAGACATTATCCCCGCCTTTTTTCCATGCGCAATACTGCTGCTTAGAATAAAAATGGTGTCATTACCGGGCGTTAAATTTAAAAGTATGCCGGTCAGCAAAAATGTTTCAAAATTTACTATTCCCGGCATTGAAACGTAATTTTTCTTTGGTCAAATATACAATGTATTTTTTTACGGAAACCCTCTTTAAAGCAGCTATAAAAGGCCTTTGACAGGTATTCTTACATCGATTAAAAAGACTATGATCCTGGTTTTCACGTCCGGTTTTTAAGATAAATATTCTGTATCATTTTTTAAAACTCAATATAACAAAGGCAGTTACAATTATTCAATTAACTGCTTAAATGCTGTTGTTTGATAATGACAATATGTAAAAACCCTTCCTCACCTATTTTCAAAAAAATAGGCTTCCCCCTTTTAGAATATGATACCGAAGTACCTTGAATAATTAAATGCTTAAAAGCCAGCGCATATAAATATTATTATCTTACGTATTTTTGCCATGTTTACCATGCTCTCCGTTTAAAAAATATCATGAATTAGTATTTATTTTATTTCAATTGAAATAATTTGCAGCCTTAAAATTATTATTTTGACACAGACCTATTTATATATTTATACAGGCGCAGCCTTTATTGCCGGCTTTATTACGGCATGGATCTTACGTACACTATCACTGGTAAAAACCAGGAAATTACAGAAGAGCACGGAGGGGTACCTGGAAAGTGAAAAACTGATGAAAGAAACATTGCAAAAGGAAAATACGCTGCTACATCAAATGAAACAGGCTGCCGAGCTTGAGTTCGCAAAAAAACTGAAAGAAGCCCGGGATCTCAACCGGATACTCGACCAGGATATATTGCTGCTCCAAAAAAGCAATGAAGAAACAGAAGCATTGCTGGAGACTGGTCAACCCGCATTGCATGAGCTTAAGGTAAAATTAATAGAAGCCTATAATACTATTGCCAGGTTTAAGGCTCAGGAAGAAATAAAATAATGAATAATGAATAATGAGTAAGGTGTAGCTCTCATTTCCCATCATTCATCTCTCATCACCCATTATTTCGTTACCTTCAGGCCAAACGACCACATTTGAACTGATCAGGTACCACTTGTAAAACAGCTTTACCGGCAACCGCAGTATTCCTGATTTTTGGATTCATTGCTAAAGCCTATCCCGTTAACAAAATTCAGGATGACACAGGTATCACTTCTTTTTAAACGGCAATCGTTGCCGGTTTTATACATCAGATAGCGATCGGATTTCTTTTGAGCAACCTTAGTAGAAAAGAAATAATTTTAACGCAACGACCTTATTACTTATCCCCCAAAAGCGGAAATAGGGTAATAAAGTCTTAGTTATTCAATGAACGATTCTACCAGGTTGAAAGAATATTCGCCTGTTTTCTTCTTTTTCACTCAGGTGAAAAAGCGGAAAATTTTTTTTTGATATTAAAATTAAAAAATCATGGATTTATCCCTTGCGGGGTAAAACTACCTTTATTAGCCGTAGTATTGCATGATCAGGCTTAGCGCCCCGTTTTATCAAATTGATCACTAAAACTAAGTATCCACGGTGATATTTTAACATATATATGAAAACTTAACATTGAAATAGCTATCCTTATATTAAATTTGCGTTATCATTTAATTCAAATCCATAAAAATGTCAGCAAAACAAGCAAAAGAAATTAATAAAGGAATTTCCAAAGAAACAATTTTTAAAGAAATCGTCCTTCAATTAACACAGGCATTACCTGCGCTAAAAGAAAGCCTCGGAGAAAAGAAATTTGAGAAGCGAATTAAGAAAGCAGCGAAATTACTAAGCGAAGGGATTAAATCAGCCGATCAGAAAAAAAAACCGGTAGCCAAATCGGTTTTGGGCAAAACCAAACAGTCAAATACTAAAGTACCAACTGCAGCCAAAAAAGCGGGCAAAACTCCTCCCAAAAAATAATTGCGTCATTTTTATACCCGGCGCTTGTAAACTTTAGGTGCAAAACTTTTGCATATCCGCTACATTATAATAACAGTTTTTTACTGGTTTATATCTTATAGTAAGAATTAGTGTACTGATCATTTGGCGGATCGCGATAGTACCAAATGCTCAGCCGCTTCTTTTTTTGATGGGATTATCTTAGCGATCAAATAAAATGGTTTTAGCAGGATTGGCCACCAATGCCCCGTCGCCATCCGTTTAAAGTATTTTATTGGTTAAAACTGTGCGGAGAGGAAGGTCGTGGAGGTACCGGAATTTTACCGGGTGCAGAAGTTAAGTCGGCTCGCTGACGCAGCAGTTCAGGCTCCAGGCTTTTTTTCCCTTTTTCTCCATAACCAGCAAAAGGAAACCTAAAACAGATAAGTTCAAGATAAAATAACTACCGCTAAGCAAAATAAAAGGTTGCCTCATCAAGAAGCAACCTTTTGTTTTTTGTTGATTTAATTAATTCTTATCCCTTTGCTTTTTTCTTTCGCGTTGCTGCTGTTTTTGTTTTTTTAGCTTCAGCCGGGGGAGGGTTCAGTGCAATAAACTGCCCGTTTTTTAATTTTGTTGTGGTCCCGTCTTTGAAACGAACGCTGCCATCATTCTGTACTACTGCACCGCTTTTTAATTTTATGCTGTCTGCCAATAAGGTAGAGTCGCCGTTCATTACTACCATTACCTTGTCATCCTTCATTATCACCTTGTCTTCAGCAACCGTTGCAGGTGAAGTTGAAGTGGTGGTAGCAGTCTTAGTTGCGGTTGCGGTATCAGTTTTTGATTTGCTTTCATCCGGAGCAGTAGTCAAAGCGATAGACTGCCCGTTTTTTAATTTTGCGGTGGTCCCGTCTTTAAATTGAACGGTAGCATCATTCCTTACAACAGCACCACTTCCCAATTTTATACTATCTGCCAATACTGTAGAGTCACCTTTCTTCACAACAATCACCTTATCATCCTTCATAACAATTTTGTCATCTGGTTTTGCTTCAGATGTGCTATCAGCCCCGGAATCGCTTTCAGCGGTATTCGAGAGCGCTATAAACTGACCGTTTTTTAACTTTACGGTTTTTCCGCTGGTGTAAGTAACAGTGCCATCCTTCAATACAATAGCACCACTTTCTAATTGTATGCTATCTTTTAATAAAGTAGAGTCACCGTTCTTTACAACGATCGTCTGCTCGTCTTTCATTATTACCCTGTCAGATATTTTTTTTACTGGCGCTAAAGTATCGCTTTGAGTATTACTGTGACTTAACAAAGACGTATCCTTGTTCATCTTGTTAACTCCCGGGATAGTATCCATCTTCATTGAATCTGGCAAATTTTTCTTTACCGGTGGAATGCTATCCTGCGCAAAAACGATTGCAGAAATTAAAAAGACTGCAGATAAACTTATTAACTTTTTCATATTTCTCTGTTTTTATTAAATGAACTTTTTAAATAAATTTGAATTTTGGATCAATTCGCACTGACAGAATTCAAAAACCGAACCACTAATTGCAGCACATGGAATCATTCTTAAAGAGAGAAAACCTTACTCACATTGGGGAAAAAGTTCGTTAAAAAAGGACTAAAATGGGCAAATAACCGGAATGTAAAAAAAAATATGTGTTTGGAAAGCATTTCCAAAATATTATAAATAAAAGTAATACGCTTTTATAGTGCAGAAATACGAAGAGTATATTGATTTAGGTGATAAGTACCTATCAATCAAGTGAGTGGGCACAGGTCGCTCCATTGCCATCCTGCTGAAAGTTTTGCATCGGAATATGCAACGCTCCGGCCTTAAAAGTTGTCAATAATTATAAACGCTTTTATTATGAAACAGCTATTCTTTTTAATTGTGATATTTTGCCTGACCCAATTTTCCTGTAAAAAAGAAGATTCGGCCGACTCAACCCCAACATCATTAAATGGTAAATGGCGGATGATAACTGTAAAAGAAATTGCCTCGGGCGCAACTATCACCAAACCTCTATCTATCCCGGGAGATGTGGACGTAACAATTATTTCAACGAGCCCGGGAAATGGTACTTTTATGGGAAATACACCAACGAATGAAATATTGCAGAATAATTATTCAACCGGGGAAAACAGAACAATAACAATTCCAAATCTGAACATGACAAAGGTTATGGAAACAACCTGGGGAAATGAGTTTGCTGACAATATTCGTAGTTCTCAAAACTATAGTTTTGAAACCGGCGGCAGACTAAATATTAAGACGACAAATAAAATACTTACCTTTCAAAAACAATAATCCCGGAACGCGCAACATTATATCCTCCCCCTGGCTCCGGCTTTGATATTCCCGCCTCACAGGCCCGATAAAATTAGATAATGATCCGTAAAACAGAATTTATTAATCATCGATTTTCAACATCAAAATTTGATGTTATTCTAAATACCGGGCACACCCGCTAATTTACGCTTATTGATAAAAAATGAAAATAATATCATGGATTTGCCAGGGTGCATTTAGAAAAAAAGCGGACCTTATTTTGACACATCAGCCTGATATTTTGCTGGTGCAGGAATGCGAGGATCCCGACAAATTAATTTATAATCCGTCCACAAAAAAGCCAAATGATTTTGTATGGCGGGGCGACAATCCAAACAAAGGACTTGGCGTATTTTCTTTTAGCAAATTCAGGTTTAACCTTCTGGGCCACAATACTGAACTGAAAACTATTTTACCAATTGCTGTTACGGAGGACAATTTGATTTTACTTTATTTTCTATTTGGGCCAATAATCCAAAAGACAAAAAGAACCAATACGTTGAACAGGTTTGGAAAGCAATGATCCATTACGACCAACTCTTAAACAACGTACCGGTAATCCCGATAGGTGATTTTAACAGTAATAAAAAATGGGATAAAATACACCGGGTAGGAAATCATACGCACGTTGTTGAATTGCTGGCGGGCAAAAATATAATAAGCGCTTACCATCAACATTCAGGCGAAGAACAGGGAGACGAAACCACTCCAACCTTCTACCTCCAAAGAAATAAAAATAAACCTTATCATATTGATTATTGCTTCATATCCGCCGACATGTATGAAAAATTTCAAACCATCGAGATTGGAAGTTACGAAAATTGGATAGCACATAGTGACAATTCTCCGATAACAATTAAATTTGATCAGTAAAAGTAGAGAAGAGCAAAACGGCCGGTAATGCTTATAAAATTTGCGGGAAGCCGCCTAAATAGAAATTAAATGGAAGGAAACAAAAGACAAAATGCAATCATTGCATTATTATCGGAATATAAAAAGGCAATAATAGAATTACAACATGTAATTGAAGATATAGAGGCACCGGAGCTTACAATAGTTATTGATCATTTAACGGATAACCCGGATTGCAAATCCATTCAAACAATACTTGCACATGTTGTAAGTTCGGGGTATTCCTATGCAGTTTATATTCAAAGCTTAAAAAACGGGACTGCTAAAAGACCATTAAAAATGTTTCGCTTGTCGGCTGATGAGTATAAAAAAGACCTGGATAATGTTCTGACATTCACCAATGACCTATTTTCCAGTATTTACGATCATGAAATCGAAGAATTTGATAATGAAAAAAAAATAAAAACTTCCTGGGGGCAATTTTATGATATCGAACAAATAATGGAACACGCCATTGTACATATTTTGCGGCATAGGCTGCAAATAGAAAAATTTAGAACTAAATTTAAAAGTCCTTAAACACTACTGCAACCCCTCATTTGCCTGATTTAATAGACAACGCATCAAAGCCGAATTTGAAATATCAGCTGTAAATCCCTGCCAGCAAGGCTTTCTGCTAAATATGGATCATTTAATTTTTAGTTGTTATCTTCAGCAATTATTTTCCCTGTCATTCCAAGAACCCTTTACCAGATGAAATTGTACCTGTTCCTGTTATTTACAGTTCAAATGTTATTTATTTCCGGCTCGCTTTTTTCAGGATCACCCAGGCCCTCTGTTTCTAAAGAACCTGCATGGATTTCTAAAAAAAATATCGACTACAATAAAACCACATTGGATAAAGATGCCACAGATGGCTATATCGATATTTCGTTCGAGGTACAGGTTTCCTTAGCCGATCAAAGTGAATATTTTCGCAGCAGCAAAAAGATCATATCCCAGGCCGGTGTCCAAAATGGATCCGAAATATCTGTTTCATTCGACCCTTCTCATGAGCAATTAATATTTCATACCATACGAATTATTCGCAACGGGGAAACCATTAACAAGCTCCGGCTTTCCGATATTAAAACCGTGCACCAGGAAGATGAACTCGCTGCATTTATTTATAACGGCTCACTGAATGCAGTATTGATCCTGGAAGATGTGCGCCAGGGAGATATTATCGAATACAGTTATACCAGGAAAGGGTTTAACCCCATATTCAAAAACAAATATACCCGCGAATTTGGGATGGAGTTTTCTTTTCCGCTATACGAAATTTATTATAAGCTGATTGTTCCCGGGGGAAGAAAAATGAATATTAAAAATTTAAATCAAACCCTTCAGCCTGTAATTACTTCTGTTAACGACCAGCAGATTTTTGAATGGCAAAAAAAAGATATCGCACCCTTTCCCATGCAGGATTATGCGCCATCCTGGTATGATCCGTACGCGAAAATTTTAGTAAGCGAATACAACAGCTGGAAAGAAGTGAATGATTGGGCGATGGAATTATTTCCTGCTAAAAAAACCCTGTCTGCCGGGTTGCAAAAAAAGATAAAAGAAATTGAAAAAGCGTATATAAGAGATGATGAAAGAACGAAGGCTGCACTTAGGTTCGTACAGGATGATATCAGGTACATGGGTTTTGAGATGGGTGAAAACTCTCACAGGCCTGCTGATCCTTCCAAAGTATTTGCACAACGCTTTGGCGATTGCAAAGAAAAATCTTACCTCCTCTGTTGTATGCTTAACGCAATGAATATTGATGCCAGCCCGGTACTCATCAACACGGTAAGCAAAAAAAATATCAATACATTACTTCCTTCACCAACTGATTTTGATCATGTTACAGTAAGGGTGAAACTCAATAATATTTACTATTGGTATGACCCCACGATTGCATATCAACGCGGTGGAATAAACAATTTATTTTATCCCGATTACCAGGCCGGGCTCGTTATCTCAGACGGTACTTCTTCTTTAACCCCCATTGTTTTTCGCAACATTAGTGACCAGCATATAAAAGAATATTTCAAAGTGCCTTCAATGGTTGGCAGGGGATCATTGACCGTTACCACCACATACCGGGGAAATGATGCCGATGGCGCAAGGAATAGTATTTATAATTCGAGTATTACGGAATTAATGACCAACTGTCAAAAATTTTACGCAGCATATTATGAAGATATAAAAGCCGATAGCCTTACCTATCTTGATAATGACAGCACCGGCATATTTAAAATTACAGAATATTATACCATTCCAAATTTCTGGAAAATCAATAAAGGAAAGGTAAAAAACTTTTCCTTTTCGTCTTTTATCATCAATTCTATTTTAAGAAGGCCCAAAGAAAAAGACCGTAAAATGCCTTTTGGATTATTATTCCCTGCCAAGTACCGGGAAGAAATAATTGTAGACCTTCCGGATGACTGGAAGGTGACTGAAAGTGAAGATCATTTAAAGAATAAGTGTTATAGTTATAATTCCAAATTTTACGGCATATTTAACCACGTACATCTTGAAACAGACTATGAAAATTATAAAGACCATTCAACAATAGATGAGTCCCCGGCTTATTTTAAAGACCTGGGTGAATACGACGATATTGGCAGTTTTGAGTTAACATCAGGTACGGATGATCGCAATAATTCTTCTGGTAAAAATATTCTTTACGCCATTATATTTATCGGGGCCGTTATTGCATCCATTGTTTGGCGGATCCGGCGAAAATAAATAATGCGTGTTTACGGAAGCATGAAGAGATAAACACGCCTCAGCTCTTTACGGGTCTGCGGGATGGAAAGGGCAAAAACTGATTCATTTCAACTTTGAAATATAAATTATCCTGTTACAATTTTTTTAATATTTACCGGCGGATATTAACTTTGGCGCTAAAAATTAAACAGGCCAGTAAATATGAAAACAAAAGAAAACAACAACATAAAACTTTCCCAAACAAATAAAGTGAACGAGTATATGCTAAAGCTTGATCATCCGCTTGTGGAAGTAATTGAAGCCCTGAGACAAATTATTTTAAGCACGGATAAAGAGATCGGCGAAGAAATTAAATGGAATGCGCCCTGCTTTTTTTATACCGGGGAAATGAAACCATTTGATCCCAAAGAATATAAAAGATATATCATAGTATTTAACCTGTTTAAAAAAGATTGTATCAGGCTGGTATTTCCAGGCGGAGCAAAAGTAAATGATGAATCAGGATTGCTTGAAGGTGATTACGCAGACGGACGAAGGCTTGCAATGTTTTATAACATGAACAACGTTAAAACCAAAAAGCAGGCATTTCAAAAGGTTATAAAAAAATGGATGAAGTTATTGGACAAATAATTTTATCGGCTGTTTCACGGAATATCGGATAGAAAAATCCAGCAAGCGACCTTTTCATTTTTATATTCCAAATTCAAACTGGTTAACAATGAATTTAGCAAATCATGAAGACTTTCTAAAAATTAAAAAAATAGCTGACCGGTATAACATGATGGCCAATTTATTCTGGTCTGCCTTAAGCCTCACTCCTATTTTCGTTTTTTGTTACCGCTTAATGAATTTAAAATTATGCTGCATTTTTCTGGCGATCAGCTTTTTGACCATATTTCTTCCACGACTATTTTTTAATACTATTCAATTAGGTAAAACTACATCGATATACAAAAAAATAGGCGTCCATTTCTTTAATAGATTTACCCAGCAGGGGGATATTATAAATGGATTGATAAGAAAAAAATTTCCCCGGTACAAAGCAATTTATACCAGCAAGTCTTCCATTAACAGGCTTTTGAGCCAAACTTATGTGTTTGAAAAGTTTCATTTCGCGGTATTTCTGTTTTTTGCCCTGACTACTCTTCACGCATTAATCGAACACTATTTTATATGGGCGCTCATTTTACTAATTATCAATTCGGTTTATAATGTGTATCCCATTTTTTTACAGCAGTTTATTCGGCTAAAACTGCTATCAACAGGTAAAAGACAATTGTGAAATGATATGCGGGTCGTTCAATCCATCGGCCGCCACACATTTAAAACATAGCAAGTATCGGGTTGGCAACCGGCCTCGTCATTTCTAATTTTGTATTATAAAAAAATGAAAAAATGAAAGAAAATGAAATGACCAACTATAGCCGCATCGAAGCAGCTATCAGTTATATAACAACTAATTTTAAGACACAACCCGGTTTAGATGAGGTAGCAGAAAGAATTCATTTAAGCCCCTACCATTTTCAGCGCATGTTTACTGAATGGGCCGGTGTAAGCCCGAAAAAATTTCTACAATACATCACCGTAGAATATGCTAAAAGCATTTTGAAAGACAGGCAAACAACTTTGTTTGATGCGGCCTTTGAAGCAGGACTTTCAGGAACAGGAAGACTGCATGATCTATTTATGAATATTGAAGGAATGACACCCGGAGAATATAAGAATGGCGGAGAAAACCTGGCTATCAATTACAGCTATGCCGAAAGCCCGTTTGGAAATATTTTGGTAGCGTCCACCACAAAAGGAATTTGCCACATGGCTTTTGCAGACAATGAACCCGATGCATTGGTGGCATTGCAAAAGAATTTTCCGAATGGTAAATACAGGCAAATGGTTGACATCATTCAGCAAAACGCATTGTATATTTTTACACACGACTGGAAGAGCCTTAGCAAAATAAAGCTGCACCTGAAAGGAACTGTTTTTCAATTGAAAGTTTGGGAAACGCTGCTAAAAATACCAATGGGGCAATTATCAACTTATGGAAACATTGCAGAACATATCCAAAGCCCGAAAGCGTCACGGGCAGTAGGTTCCGCAATAGCCAGCAATCCTGTCGCATTTTTAATTCCCTGTCACCGGGTAATACAATCAACAGGAACTTTCGGACAATACCATTGGGGAGCCACCCGCAAAACAGCGCTGATAGGGTGGGAAGCAGCAAAATTTTCTTTTGAAAATTAAGAACGCAGGTCACGGAAGTATTTACAGCCTTATTATACCAATTTCATATCAACAAAATAAATAAAAAATGAAAACATTTATTTTAATTCACGGATCATGGCACAGCGCATGGAACTGGCATAGGTTAATTCCTATTTTGGAAAAACAAGGGCACAGGGCAATTGCAATAGATCTGCCTGGCATGGGCAGGGATAAGACCCCCATCAATGAAGTAAAAATGCAATCCACAGTAGCCGGTATCTGTAAACTCATTGATAGTATTGAAGGAAAAGTAATATTGGTGGGCCATAGCAAAAATGGAATTATGATTTCCCAGGCGGCAGAATACCGCCCGCATAAAATTGAGAAATTAGTGTACCTGGCTGCCTATTTAATACCCAATGGTAAAACACAGAGAGAATATTCATTGCAGGATACACAGGGGCTGCTGAAGCCTTATGTAACCAATCATCAGGAATTGTATGCACATACCCTGCAACCTGAAATTTATAAAGAAGGGTTATATGCTGATTGTGCCGATTACATTACAGAACTGGCAAAATTGTTGCTTAGTCATGAACCGGTTGAATCAGGCATTACACCTCTGCGGTTAACAGACGAAAATTATGGCAGCGTACCAAGGATATATATTGAGTGTACGGAAGACAAAGCAGTAACTCCTTCTATTCAGAGAAAGATGTACACAGAAACAAGTTGTGAAAAAGTCTATAGCATGGCCACAAGCCATTCTCCCTTTTTTAGTAAACCACAAGAGCTATCAGATATTCTTTGCGAAATAGCTTTGAGATAAATGACCATGAAAAATTTACAATCAAAATTAGGTGCTGTTAACTGGCAGGAGTCATCAGTACAAATGAATGAAAAGGGATATGCAATCCTTTCCGGGCTGCTATCAAATGAGCAATGTGAAGAACTGATTCAGAATTACGACAACACAGATCTTTACAGGAAAACAATTGTGATGGAACGATACCGGTTTGGGCAAGGCGAATATAAATATTTCAAATACCCGCTGCCTGTTTTAATTCAATATATCAGGGAACAACTGTACCCTCATCTTGCCGATATTGCAAACGGCTGGATGAACCTGCTAAACATTGACAAGCTATTTCCAAATACATTTCCGGGATTGCAAATGCTTTGTCATACCAACAACCAAAAGCAACCAACTGTTCTAATTTTGAAGTATGGGAAAGGGGGGCACAATACCTTGCACCAGGATTTGTATGGGGAAATATTTTTCCCGATACAGCTCGTTCTCTTTCTAAACGAAGCTGGTAAAGATTTTACAGGCGGAGAATTTGTGTTGACACAGCAAACACCAAGGGCACAATCCAAAGCAATTGTACTGAATCCGAAAAAAGGTGATATGCTGATGTTTACAACAAACTTCCGGCCGGTGAAAGGAAGTAAAAGGTATTATCGTGCAAATATGAAACACGGTGTAAGCGAATTGCAAGCGGGGCAACGACACACATTAGGAATCATTTTTCATGATGCACTCACTTAATTATGTTTCACCACATTGAATTGGGCAAGCCGGTTTTTTCCCGAAAGCGAAAGCTAAAAGCGCTCATTGAAAAAGGCGAAATTATATTGGGCGGAAACAGGCAATTAAAAATTTATGGAACCTTATCATGCAAATCCGGCAAACGGATGAAAATAGAAAACCGCGTTTTCTTTGGTTCGGAAAAGGAAGCAATTGAACATGGTTACAGGCCCTGCGGAAACTGCATGAGAAATAGATATCAAAAGTGGAATAATATTCTTTTCCCACTATTTTTTTTGTAGAAAAAATAGTATTCGTGCTCATTCGTGCATGCCGTGCCACAAAATTCACAGGCGTCTTACAAATGCAAATCTACCTTCATCCCCGTCTTAGCGGCCAAATAGATCGCGTCAATAATTTTTAGGTCTTTCAGTCCTTCTTCGCCGTCTACCGGTACAATGGGTTGTTTACCCGCCAATATAATTCCAGCCATTTCATCCATTTGAACCGTTTGGTGAGTGGTATGTGGCTGATTTAATTCCCCCTTATTTGTACGTCCCTTAATGGGGCCATAACCGGTAGATGGATATAATTCTGCAAACCCTTTTTCGGCATTTAAGAAAAAGCGATCCAGGTTATTCATACTATAGGTTGAAAGGCAGGACGCCACCGCCCCGCCGGGAAATCCGAGTTGAAACTGAATGGTTTCATCAATACCCTCCTTAAATTTTTCGTGGTCATTTTTGGTTTCCTGCGCAGTTACCCAAATAGGCTCCTCACCGACCATGTAACGTGACCCATTAATTGCGTAAATGCCTATATCCATCATTGACCCACCCCCTGACAGCTTCAAATTTAACCGCCATTGATTAGGATCGCCGATTTTAAAACCGCACAATCCCTGGAAAAATAAAATTTTTCCCAATTCACCATCTTTCCGCATCCGGATTATTTCCAGTGTTTTTGGCTCAAAATGCATCCTGTAACCTACCAGCAATTTGACATTCGCCTGCTTACAGGCATCGATCATTTCCTGGCCCTCTTTGGCATTCACCGCCATGGGCTTTTCAGAAATAACGTGTTTACCTGCTTTGGCCACCCGTATCACCTGGTCGTGATGCAGGGCATTCGGTGTGATAACATAAACCGCATCGATCTCAGGGTTATCTTTGATGCGATCAAAATTTTCGTAGTTGTAGCAGTTGTTTTCAGGAATATTGTACTTAGCCTGCCAGTCTTTTATTTTAGAAGGCGTACCACTGATTACTCCTGTTAATTTGGCCATCTTACACGACTGCATGGCCTCAGCTACCCGGGTGCCATAGCTGCCCAGGCCCATGATTGCAACTCTTAAAACGGGGCCGTCGTAAGGCTGGTTGTAAAAGCCTTTGATACCAGCCGAACCGGAGGCGGGCAAAAAATGAAAAGCAATTACCGAACCGGTCAGTTTTTGTAAAAAGTCGCGACGTGAATTCATAACAGCATATTTTATATTTAATTTTAAAGCAATCCCCGGACGGGATTAAATGTATGCAAAATATTTATAAAATGAGCCTTGTATCTTACATTTTATTCAGATCATGAAATAAGCCGGTAATAACCGGGTATTTTTCTTACGCATTGCGAAAGAATAGTCGTAATAAAAGCCTTTCGGGCGTGGCTCCGATAAATCAAATACCTGGCAAAGCATTAACTTCGGCAAAGCAAAAACTTTACCGGCAGTTAAAACCAGGCAAATGAAAATTTGTGTAGCACAAACAAGACCTGTCAAAGGCGACTTTCAAAGCAATCTTGATCATCACAAAAAATTAATCGACCTGGCCGTTTCAAATGGAGCGGATACAATTATTTTTCCGGAACTATCACTAACAGGTTACGAACCAACGCTGGCAAAAGAATTAGCGACGAACCAGGACGATAGCAGGTTTGACGACCTCCAAAAAATCAGCGACGATAAACAAATCACCATTGGCGCTGGAATGCCTGTGAAAGCTAATCCAGGCATTTTAATAGGTATGATCATCTTTCAACCTAATCAACCTCGGCAAACTTATTCTAAACAATATTTACACGCCGACGAAACTCCGTATTTTATTAACGGGCTGCAACAGGCAATTCTGACAGGGGATAATAATAAAATCGCCATTGCAATTTGTTATGAATTATCAGTTCCTGAACATTCAGAAAAAGCATATAAAAGTGGAGCGGAGTTCTATATTGCAAGCGTTGCCAAGTCAGAAAACGGTGTTGAAAAAGCAGTTAAAAATTTATCCCGGATTGCAAACAAATATTCAATGACAGTACTCATGTCAAACTGTGTTGGACAATGCGATGACTTTGAATGCGGCGGAAAAACATCCGCCTGGAACAACAAAGGAGAACTGATGGGACAGCTAAATGAAACGGATGAAGGAATAATAATGATCGATACGAATACCCATTTATTAACCGAAAAAACAATATAATTAAACTCCGCATTGCCAAATCCGATAGCTATTTGACCATGCCGGGGGCCTTCGCAGCTTGTATCCTGGCTGACTGGTATTTATTTGGTCTTTTGTTGTTATCTTGTACCGGATCACCATATCAGCATGGCAGAAACAATGGTGGCAATTCAGGTGATTGCAATTAGGTGAATTCCAAAAAGATATCCAGGAAATGAATTATCAATAACCCTTAACCAAAAAACTCTATGAAACAAATTATTTTGGGTCTGCTCATTTTATTTACAGTGACATCCCCTGCACAAGCGCAAAACGAGGCTAAAAAAGAAAAAATAAAATTGCTGTTTATTGAAATGCACCAGGACTCGCTGATGATAAAGACGCTTGATAACATGACCATTTCTATGACAAACCAAATGTCATCAATATTTAAAGACTCGGCTTATAAAAATACAGGTATCGACCATTCAAAGATGATTGAGAAACTTATGACAAAGAATTTGCAGCGGTCAAAAGAAAATGCGATGCGCCTGGTCAATGAAGATATGGTGGACATTTATGATAAATATTTTTCCATGGAAGAAATAGATGATTTCAGAAATTTTTATAAATCAAGGTCAGGGCAGAAATTGCTGGATAAAATGCCCGATATCACCAAAGATATAATGACAGTTATGACCACTAAATATCAAACAAATTTTCAGCAATCTTTAATGAAAGATGTAGAAGAAATCATGAAAGAAAACACCCAATAGAAAATGACGGTTACCTAAACCATGCAACGCCAAATCGCTGGTTTAAAAAATAAAACAATTCATAAATGTCCAATACAGGAATAATCGGGATTATCCTAATCATTGCAAATATTGCCTTTTCTTACAGGGGTTTTAAAATCAAACCTTTTTATTAATTGATCACTTATTTTTCAGGAACCATATCGATTTTTATTCCGTTGATCATAAATACAATGCAGATAAAAATAACCGGCAAAAGGAGTTGGACAAAATACTTGACAAGATTAATAAAAAAGGGATGGGCAGTTTGAGTAAGAGAGAGAAAGTAAAACTTACGGAATATTCAAAATTAACCCGCCGGCAAAAGCTGCTCAGATCGTGAAGGATACAGCAGTGATATAACTGTAATAAAAATGCTTTATCGGCACTATGGGCGCTGCATCATAAATACTTTCCATATTGAAGTTAACAGAAAACCTTTTCGACAATGGGATATTCCATTGTATAAAATCTGCGATCCGGGGTGTTACAATATGTTTATCGGGCCTTGCCTGGAAATAATTGGTAAACGTAAAATCAGTGGTTTTAAAAAGCTTCATACTTATTTTAAAATATTGGTTCAGTTTTAATAACGCCGATCTTACAAATGGAGGGCGCATAAGCGGTAGTTTAGCAGAATCTACCCCGTCGAAATTCCATTTTTCCCATTCATACATCAATCCAATACCCGCATACAGGTCAAGGGTTTTTGTTTCTTTGATCCTGATGCGTATATTAGCGCCCGTCAAATAACGGTTAGACATCCCTCTTAAATTATCCCATTGATACTGGGTAAAATATTCAGGGCTTATTTTACGGGTATCGTTATCCCTGTATCGAATATGTATAAAACCCGTATTCTGAAGATCGCTCCCCGAAGTACTTAAAAAACTATTTACAAAAACACCCGATATCAAATGATTACCTTTGATGAACCTGGTTATATCGGCTTTGGCGTCCCAGTCAAACACCTTTTTTTCTGAACTGAAATCAGCGCCGGCCTGTACAGAAACACTCCATTTTTTTGCACTGTCAGAAGGCGCAGATACCTTGTCTATATTGAGTACCTGGGCTTGCGTATGAAAAGCCTGTAACCCCAGGCCGCAAAAAATCAAAAAGTTGCAGATAGTTGAACGCATATATAAAAGTATTGATAAATATAATTCTGTTACAATGATAACTGGTTATTAATAAAAAAGTCAGGGTATCACTTTTTTTACGTTGATTGAAATTTATCCCTTTTCAAAAAGCGCGAACTTTAAAGAAAGACCCGCTAATTCAGTAAGTTTGATGAATCAATTTTTTGTATGAAAGATAAAGCAGTGCATTATAGCGAATATCTTGAACTGGATAAGATCCTGCAGGCCCAGCATCCGGAAAGTTTTAAGCCCGGCCAACAAGCCGCACATGATGAGATGCTTTTTATAATCATTCACCAGGCATACGAATTGTGGTTCAAACAAATACAATTTGAAATAGATTCGGTATTGGAAATAATGCGCAAGCCGGCATTGAATGACAATTCTTCCGAACTTCAAACCATCGTACACCGCCTTACCAGGGTAGCTACAATACTGAAAGTATTGGTACAGCAAATAGATATTATTGAAACGATGACACCAATGGACTTCCTTGATTTTAGGGATATGCTGAGGCCCGCATCGGGTTTTCAAAGCTGGCAATTCAAAAAACTGGAAGCAAAGCTTGGTTTAAAATTTGAAAACCGCCACGGGAAGGAATATTACACTTCCCAGTTAAAAGAAGATGAAGTGGCCATCATTAAAGAAGCCGAAGAGACAGATTCGGTTATTGATCTGCTCAACACCTGGCTGGAGCGTATGCCTTTTATAAACGATCATGCATACTGGAGAAATTATCAGCCCATTTCCGGCAACCACCAGTCACCCATTTTCTGGAACGACTATGAATTTATTTATGTGAACAGTTTAGCCGAAGAAGAAAAAAATAATGAAGCGTTTTTTAAACAGATATTCAATAATGGTTTGTCAGGCAATGACCGGTCATTAAGTGCAAAAGCCTGCCGCTCCGCCTTGTTTATTATGCTGTATCGAGGCTATCCCATGCTGGAACTTCCTTTCGAATTGCTGGATACTTTACTTGAAATAGATAACCAGTTAGGAAACTGGCGTTATCGCCATATCAATATGGTGAGCCGGATGATCGGTACCCGCATTGGCACCGGTGGAAGCAGTGGAGCCGGATATTTAAAAACAGCGATGGATAAACATTCTATTTTTAAGGAAATAGCACAGCTCAACAGTTTCTTAATTGACAGAAGGGAATTGCCCGTATTGCCCAAGGAATTGACGGATAAACTGGGGTATAATTTTTAATTTTTTTAATAAATAAAACCCTTTTTCAGTAAACAGGATACCATCCGAAAATTAAAACCTGTTATAGTTTTGGATTTATAGTCCAAATTCATTCGTTATAAATATATTTCTACGAAAAATTAAAATTTGATTACAATCTGATCATTACTATTTACTAAATATAACCAGAAGGATGGAAATACAAGGCAGCAACGCAGATTTAACATTGTTACAGACCTTGCGTTCGGATACAAATATAGATGAAGCCGTCAGGCATTTATACCGCACGCAATTTAAAATGACAGCGGCTTATATAAAACAAAACAATGGCAATGATGAAGACGCTGAAGACATTTTCCAGGAAGTGGTTCTTACGTTTATTGAGTTGGTAAAAAAAAATAAGTTCAGGGGCGAGAGCAGTGTCAGCACTTTTTTATATGCTCTCACCCGCAATACCTGGCTGAATGAATTGAAAAAAAGAGGAAGGGCAAAGCTTCGGGATGAGAAGTTTGAAAAAGGAAAAGACACAACCAACATTAATGTGAGCGACTATATCATCAACCGGGAAATGAAAATACAGTTGATGCAACTGGTAAACAGCCTGGGAGAAACCTGTAAAAAAATATTATTGGCTTTTTATTTTGAGAACCTGGCGATGAAAGACATTCTTAAATTGCTGGACTATGAAAATGAACAGGTGGTAAGAAACAAAAAATATAAATGCCTGAAGCAAATGGAACAAATGATGACCGAACAACCGAACCTGGCGAAAAGCCTTAAATCTATTTTATTGTATGAATGAAAATTTTACCAATACCGAATTACTGATTCGATACCTGGATGACGAACTGGAAGGAGAACAACTGGAGGCTGTCAAAAAAAGTATTGCCGAAAATAGCGCTGCGCGTGAAGAACTCGAAAACCTTCGGCTGGCAAAGGAAGCCATAAAAAGCTATGGCTTAAAAAATAAAATCGGGGCGATACATACTGAAATGATGCGTGAGCTGAATAAAAATGTCGCGTCAAAAAAGGGAATGGTAAAAAATATTTTTCAGTACAGTATGCGCATTGCTGCCGCGGTCATTCTTATTACAGGACTGTCAGTGTCATATCAATATTTTACCGCTTCTCCCGGAAAATTATTCGATGAAAATTTTGAGGCATTTAATCTTCATGAAACGAGAGGGGCTGCGGTTTCTCCCCTGGAAAACATTTATAAAAATGGAAATATGCAGGCGGTGATCCAACAATTCAGTACACTGACTGATCCGCAGCCCCCGGATTATTTTTTAGCAGGTAACGCTTTCCTGAGTACACAACAGCCCGGAAAAGCCATCCAGGCTTTCCTAACGTTGCAGCTAAGAAATAAAACAAATAACACGCATTACTTTGAAGAGGATACGGAATATTACCTGGCTTTAAGTTACCTTATCAACAAAGAGCTGCCCAGGGCTGTTCCACTTTTTGAAAAAATTCATGCTGATAAAAATCATCCATACCATAAAAAAATAAGCAGTTGGTTCCTTAACAAATTACACCGGCTAATCCCCGCCGGAGAATAACTAATGCCCGGTACATGCAACTCTATCAATTATTTTGTTCCGCGTTAAAACAGTAACTGCATAAGCCGCATCTTTTGGTTGGGTACCGACGAAGTCGGTATTCAAAAAATGCGAAGCTTATTTTTTGAAAGAATCAAAAGGAGCGGTGTTGCAGTTACGCGGCCCCGCCGGCTGGGGAGGCGAAAGTGATGAATTTGAAAGAGCTAACCCCTTTAAAATAGAATCAAAAGAAATACAGATTCGAAAAGAAAACTTTTTTAGAACGCGTAGGAGTTATAAAATTAAAGGGGTTCTTGCAGACACTACTTACAGCCAACAACTTGGCAACTTAGAATACATATTCAGCAAAGTATAGAAAGCTTTCCACATTTTGTATTTGGCTGTTTCATTAGCATATTAGCACATTAACACATTCGCAAATAAGTACATTTTACGGTTTTTTTTAAAAGAAGGTTACATTTCCGGACGCTGTGTTTACCAATTAAGGAAGCTTCTTATCATTAGAAGTGAATTAAATAAAAATCATAAAACCTAAACAAAAAAAACATGAAACCATTCTCAATTTCAACCCTACCGCTAAAATTTATTGCATTTGCTATGTGCGTATCCTTGTTCGCCTGTAAAAAAAACGGATCACCCGATGTTAATCCCACATCAAAATCATCCGTAAATATTTTTCTTACAGACGACCAGTCGCTTGTATTTGATCATGTTTTTTTGAATATCATCAAAGTGGAAATAAAAGTAGAGGATAATGATGAGCAAAAACATGAAAGCGAGCACCAAGGGGAAGTTGATGACAATGATAAAAGGGGCGATGCTTCGCTGGGTTGGATGAGCGTCAATATTCATCCCGGTGTATATGACATCCTGAAGTTCCGCAATGGACTCGATACTTTATTTGCAACCGGCTCATTTGCTTCTGCAAAAGGTTTAAAAAAAGTACGGCTTACATTGGGTACCAATAACAGTATTGTATTCAATGGAACTACTTCACCACTTATTTTAAAGGGTAACGACAATTTTGTTGTTATAAAAATTGATGAATCCATGGTTCCTGTTAATTCCGGTGGACTTACTAATTTTTGGATAGATATTGACGCAGGGCGTTCGATTAAAAAAAGCGGCAATGACTTTGAATTAAAGCCAAGCGTAAAAGTTTTCAGTAAAGAAAAGGCTGCTGGCATAGAAGGCCGTGTACTTCCGGCAAATGCTGCCGCAATTGTGCTGGCAATCAATGGCAAGGATACTACAAGTGCCAAACCTGAAAGTGAAGGGGAATTTAAATTCATTGGTTTAAAGCCGGGAACTTATTCGCTGCTCTATCACGCAACAGCAAACAATTATCATGATATTACAGTCAATAATATTAAAGTAATCGAAAAAGAAGATAATAAGGTAAGTACTGTAACGCTTCTGAAATAACAAATATGATGAACCAAAACCGGGTGTATCACTATGCCCGGTTTCTTTTTTTCAAAAAAATAAAAAGAAGTAATCCAGCCACTAAAATAACGGGAACCAGTATACGCCACTGTACTCCGGGTGCAACCAGGGGCTGATGATCGCCGATCAATACAAGATGAGCCCAGTAGGCAGGGCTCTTGAAACGATCTTCAATGTCATTACTGTTTAAATAATCTATTTTAGCCTTTTGCAGCGCCTCGTCTTTAGCGAAACCCTTTTGCAGGTAATGATGCAGCCGTTTTACGATAAAAGCAGTTGCAATATCATCCGCCTTCCATAAAGAAGTGATCACACTTTTGCATCCCGCATAAGAAAATGCCCGCGATAAACTTATCACCCCTTCACCATTTACCAATAAGCCGTTGCCTGTTTCACACGCACTTAAAATTAACAAGCGGGCAGATTTCATATCAAGATTATAAATTTCCTGTTCGTATAAACGATGTATGGTATCCATATCTTTTTTTAATCTATAGAATTCGATGTATGAACCCAATGGATCCTCATCATTTGCCAAAGCATGGGTGGCGAGATGAATAACCGGAAACCTTCCGGACAATGCAGTAAAGGCCATTTTTGTGGCACCCCCACTATAAAGCTTTTTACCGGGAAGGTCATTTATTTCATCAAG
>JBDTVX010000032.1:0-22205 GCA_040007015.1 Ferruginibacter sp.
AATATTTACAAACTATGCAAAAAGGAAACATTCGGGTACAAACGGAAAATATCTTCCCGATCATTAAAAAGTTTTTATACAGCGAACACGACATTTTTGTAAGAGAGCTCATAAGTAACGCGGTGGATGCTACGCAAAAATTGAAAACATTGTCTTCTTTAGGCGAGGCCAAAGGCGAAATCGGGGAGTTGGAAATAGAGGTAAAAATCGATAAAGAGAAAAAGACGCTTACCATTTCCGATAAGGGTATCGGTATGACGGAAGATGAAGTGGATAAATTCCTTAACCAGGTAGCTTTCAGTGGGGCGGAGGAATTTTTAGATAAATACAAGGGCCAGAATGAGAATAATATAATCGGGCATTTTGGATTGGGATTTTATTCATCTTTTATGGTGAGTGAAAAAGTAGAAGTGATCACCAGGTCATATAAAGAAAATGCACAGCCAGTTAGATGGGAGTGTGATGGCAGCCCGGAATTTGTGCTGGAAGACACTGAAAAAGCAGAAAGAGGTACTGATATTATATTGCATTTGAACGAAGAAAGCCAGGAGTTTTTAGAGCCGGAAAGGATAAAAAGCATCCTCGACAAATTTTGCAGGTTTTTACCGGTTCCCATTTTGTTTGAAGGTACAAAGATCAATAATACGGAACCAGCCTGGATAAAGAAACCGGCCAATCTTACCAGCGAAGATTACCAGAATTTTTACAAAGAATTATATCCATTTAACGAGGCGCCTTTATTCTGGATCCATTTGAATGTAGATTATCCTTTCAATCTTACAGGTATATTGTATTTCCCGAAGATCAGGCAATCTTACGAGATACAAAAAGATAAAATACAATTGTACAGTAACCAGGTTTTTGTAACGGATGAAGTAAAGGATATAGTTCCGGAATTTTTAATGTTGCTGCAGGGAGTACTGGATTCGCCGGATATCCCGCTGAACGTTAGCCGCAGTTACCTGCAGGGAGACCCCAATGTTCGTAAGATCAACTCACATATCACCAAAAAAGTTGCCGACAAACTGGAAGAGATCTTTAAAAATGACCGTCCATCTTTTGAAGAAAAATGGGAGAGCCTGGGATTGTTTGTAAAATACGGGATGATGACCGATGATAAGTTCCTGGAAAAGGGCAATAAATTTTTAATATTACAAAACACGGAAGGTAAATTTTTCACCATCGAAGAATACAGGCTGGCCACAGAGGTTTTGCAAAAAAATAAAGAGGGCAAACAGGTAATTCTTTACACCACCGACCCGGTACAGCAGGATGCATTTATACAACAAGCCGTTGCAAAAGGCTATGTGGTTGTAAAAATGGAAACCATTATTGACAATGGTTTTGTGCAGCAGATGGAGATGAAGTGGGAGAAGGTTCAGTTTGTAAGGGTTGACAGTGATATTGTTGATAATTTAATTGACAAGCAGGAAATAGTGGAAAGCGTATTGAGTAAGGATGAAGAGGCGAAGCTGAAGGAGTTGTTTGGGATGAAGATTCCTGATCTGAATGTAACGGTAGATGTGAAAGGATTAAGCGCCGAAGCGCCGCCGGTAGTAGCTACCCGTCCTGAGTTTATGCGCCGTATGAAGGATATGGCTTCCATGCAGGGCGCTATGGGCGCCTTTTATGCAAGTATGCCCGATGAAGTAACACTAACAGTAAATGGTAATCACCCGGTATATAAAAATATTTTGGCGCTACCTGAAAAGGAAAAGCAAGAGAAAATAGTACACAACCTGGCAGACCTGGCCTTATTGTCTCAGGGATTACTAAAAGGAAGCACCCTTACAAATTTTATAAACAGGAGTGTTGAGTTGATGGGATAGGTTTTGTATGTCTGATACCTGATTTTTTGATGCCCGCCCGAATGACGCGGTCGGACGGGTCTGATTTCCTTCAACTTGCGACTGGCTAAAAAAATGTGAATTGAATTGAAAGGATTACCTGGAAAGGTGATCCTTTTTTGTTTTTGAAACAAAATATTGGCGAGGGATCCTTTTTTATAGCCTTCTACTACGCTATGTTGCTTCGCCGTTTAGTGCTTTTACAAGGTCACTTGCAAAGCCCTGAAAGGGCACAATGCCATAGCCCGGTGCGAAGCGCCGGGTTAATAAATATCATTAATAATAATAACATGAGCCCTTGCAGGCCGTGATAACATAGCGCGGTGAAACCCTCCGGGAGAAAGAGATTAACCAGCAGAACCGGGCAAATGTAAAATCACCGCCTCCATATACTTCATTTTGATGGTATAATAAATCTCTTTAAAACCAATATCCAGCAACTCTTTCTTGTACAAAGGGTTTAAATAAATGATATAAATATCGCGGGGATTTTTTTTGTAGCTCTTTTGGATATTTTTTGCCACTTTATTCATTATAAACTGGTCAAAAGGGTTGAAGAAAAAGATACAATCTGCGTCTTCAGGTATTTCCACGGTTGCGGCATCTTTATTAATTATTGAAAAATTCAGTGAAGGAAATTTTTCTTTTGTATGCTGTAAATTTTTTTCGGCGCTGGCACAGAAATCACTTGAAAAATCAATACCGGTTACTTTATTAAATCCGTTGTGGGCCGCAACACACAATACTCTTCCTTTCCCGCACCCAATGTCAATAAAATTTTTTCGGCCACTGCCCAGCTTTGTAAAAACATCTTCGAGTAATAGATAATTTGCAGGCATATATGAAGTAGCATGAGAAATATCAACGCCTGCGGCCTTCGTTTTTTTTAATTCATCCGAACCGGTCGTATCAATCCCATACTGTCTTTCGCCTTTTATTTCGTGCGACAAAATGTGGAAAGCGATCTTCCAGTTCCAGTTTAAACCAAGAAAAAAAAAGTATTGTATGTAGGAGAATAGTTTCAATTATTAAGGGGTTAAAAGATGCTGGAATTATATTGTTGGTCAATCAACGGTCAATGGTCAATCATCAACCGTCAATGGTCAACCTTATATCAATCACTTTTAATTGCAGGCTGGTTTCTCCGTGCCATTCATTTTCATCTATCGTAAAAATAATATCCAGCGGCTTTTTCATTTCAAGTAACGTGAATTTATCGGCCATATTAAAACCGATGCCGGTAAAAGTCTTATTACCCTGTGTTACTACAAAACGAATATGCAGGTCTTTTACGATTTTAGAGTAGCCGGCATCCGTTACATTGGTTGCTATAAAAACCGGTCGCATATTACCTGGCCCAAAAGGCTCCATCTGGCAAAGTATTTTATAAAAAGAGGTGCTGATTGATTCAAAAGAAACAGCACTGTCAATTACAATTTCGGGTATTAATAAATGATCCGGGATGGTTGCCGCCACTTCTTCTTCAAACTTATTTGTAAAAGCTTCCACATTGGCTGGCAGCATGGAGAGCCCTGCCGCAGCAAAATGACCGCCATACCCCAATAAATATTCACGGCAGGCATGCACCGCTTCATATAAATTAAAGCCCACCACACTTCTTGCGCTTCCTGTTACGATGTCTCCGTAGCGGGTAAGTACTACGGTGGGCCGGTAATATTTTTCAGTTAACCGGCTTGCTACTATCCCCACTACGCCCTTGTGCCAATGCTCCCTGTACACTACAGTTGATTTTCTGTTTACCAGGATGGCATCACCGGCAATAACCGCCAAAGCCTCTTCTGTAATACTGCTGTCCGCTTCTTTGCGGTCGCTGTTGTCACTGTGCAGCATTCCTGCAAACTCAAGGGCCTTTGCTGTATCCTTCTCGATAAATAACTGCACCGCTTTTTTTGCATCATCCATGCGCCCCGCGGCATTTACCCTGGGAGCAATTACAAAAACTACATTATTAATGTTTAATTGTTTTTGAATGCCACCCAATTTTACCAGGGCCTTTATACCGGCAGAGGGACTGGTATTAATTTGCTGTAAGCCATGATAAGCCAATATCCTGTTTTCACCTGTCATAGGAACAATGTCGGCGGCAATGGCTGTTACAAGAAGGTCGAGATAACAAAAATAAAATTCTTCGTCTATGCCCAACCGTTGTGCCAGGGCAGTGATCAGTTTAAATCCTACACCACAACCGCAAAGTTCTTTGTAAGGGTAATTGCAGCCTGGCTGCTTTGGATTTAGAATAGCAATGGCTTCAGGCAACACTAAATCCGGAAGGTGGTGATCGCAAATAATAAAATCGATCCCCAGGGATTTGGCATACCCGATCAATTCTGCCGACTTGATGCCGCAGTCGAGGGAAATGATCAGTTTAAAATCATTTTCAGCGGCGAAATCGATGCCTGCTTTGCTTACGCCGTAACCTTCCCTATACCGGTGTGGTATATAAAATTCCACAAATTGGCTGTTATAGATCTTACAAAGAAACTGGTACATGCAGGCCACTGCCGTGGTACCATCCACATCATAATCCCCAAACACTAATATTTTCTCTTTACGTCTGAAAGCGTCTGCGATTCTATCGACTGCTTTACCCATATCCTTCATCAGGTAGGGATCATGCAAATCAGCTAATTGCGGCCGGAAAAAGGCTTTAGCCTTTATAAAATCATCAATGCCCCGCTGCACCAATATCTTGCAGAGTGCAGTATTTATTTTCAGCGAATCCTGTAGTGCTGCTTCTTTACTATTATCAGCGGTTAATATATTCCAGCGTTTATTCATCAGGGTAATAATTTGGGGGCTTACTGCTTACTGTTTTTTTGGGTGCAGGAACGTTATCAAAGGGCATTGACTTTTAGGGCAGTAAAAAGCGGTCAACAAAAAACAATAAACTAAGTAATATTTACCCTTAAAAAACAGTAAACAGAAATCCGGAAACAGCAAACAGAAAACTCAATATTTCCTGTCAGTCGTATACCTGACCAGGTCTTCCAAAGCGCTTCTTACTGCATTGTCAGGAAATTCATGCAGGATGGACAATGCTTCATTTCTATAATTATTCATTTTTTCGGCGGCATAAACAATGCCTCCTGTTTCAACCACTGTATCTATCACTAATTTAACCTTTGCGTAATCTTTATTTTCATTTTTAATTATATAGATCAATTTTCTTTTCGTGGCAGTATCAACTGTATTCAGTGTGTAGATCAGGGGAAGGGTTAATTTTTTTTCCCTGATATCATTTCCTGTAGGTTTACCAATATCTTCTTTGCCATAATCAAAAAGATCGTCTTTGATCTGGAAGGCAATGCCTACTTTTTCGCCAAACAATTTCATCTTTTCCGTTACAGCACTATCCTTACTGGTGCTCCATGCTCCAACAGCACAGGCGGAAGAAAGGAGAGAGGCTGTTTTATTCCGTATTATTTCAAAATAAATATCTTCTTTTAAATTAAGATTGCGGGCCTTTTCAAGCTGCATCAGTTCACCTTCACTCATTTGCCTTACGGCTTCTGCCAGGATGTGAAGGTGTTCAAAATCATTATTGGTAGTAGAAAGTAATAGCCCCTTCGATAACAAATAATCTCCTACCAGTACGGCTATTTTATTTTTCCAGATTGCGTTGATAGAAAAAAACCCCCTTCTTTCTAAAGATTCGTCTACTACATCGTCATGTACCAGTGTAGCGGTATGTAATATTTCTACCAAAGCGGCGGCACGGTAGGTGCTTTCATTTATGGGCGCCTGTAATTTTGCACTTAAGAAAACAAACATTGGCCTCAGTTGCTTTCCTTTCCGTTTGATAATATATTTCATTATCCTGTCAAGCAGCGGCGTCTGGCTCTTTACGGAATCTGTAAACTTTTTTTCAAAAGTTTTTAATTCTTCACCTATTATATTATTTACAAAATCCATTCGCAAAAAAAAGCAATATCCTGCAGTATACAACGGCTTATGATAATTATTTTGGAAAGTAAACTATTTTATATTAATAATTTAGCGATGTTGATTTAACTTATGCAGGTATCACTTATAAATTATAAGTATTATTTGTAATATATACTTTTCCCTGGATCAGTAGAAACCAGGTTATTCACAAAAAGAATTGCGTGCTGATAAATAGTTTCACTATAACTTCCGTAAATTTAAAATCCTAATAATCAATACTTATCCTGTCAAAAAATTCGATTAATTTTAGGTAGACCAATCCTATTGCAAAAGTGTTGAATCTGGCACGACCACCTGATTAATGTATTGCCGGCCACAATATATCGTTATAAAATATATGTATAAAATGCAATGTGATTAAGAAAAGTGAGTGTATTTTGTATTGGCTTTTTTCTCCGGTCAACAACTAACCTACCACTGCACGCCGTTGTTGTACGTCTGGCCACCCACCACCACGGAAATTTCTCATAATTCTGAAAATCTTAACGGCTTCTTTTTTGCGATTTGATAATTTGAGGAGATATTTGGATCAAATTCACTAATTTTGCAATCTTTATGCATTTTTTAAAACTATCATTAATATCGGTTACCCTTTTCTTTGCGTTTTCATCCTGCAATAAATTCAGCAAGATCGTGAAAAGCAAGGATGTAGCGTATAAATTGAGCATGGCGGATACGCTGTATGCAGAAAAGAAATATAGCCAGGCACAACAGTTATATGAAGAACTTTATCCGGTTTTTAAAGGAACAGACAAGTTTGAAGAACTGTATTATAAAGATGCGTATTGTTTTTATTATTTAAAAAATTACAGGGATGCCGAGAATTTTTTTAAAGGATTTTTGGAGGTTTTCCCAAACAGCGCCAAGGCGGAAGAAGTTGATTTTATGCACGCACTATGTTTTTATAAGCAAGTGCCTAAAGTGGATCTTGATCAAACAAATACTGCCAAATCTATCGGCGTAATGCAGACTTTTATTAATACCCATCCGGGTTCCGCAAGAATTACGGAAGCTACCGCAATAATTGATAAATGCCGGGAAAGATTAGAAATTAAAGAATTGAGAGCTGCGGATCTTTATTTTAAAGTAGGGCAGTACAGGGCCGCCGCCATTTCGTACGCCAACCTGCTGAACAACTATCCTGAGTCAAAATCAGGAGAAAAGTACAAATTGAACATCGTAAAATCTTATTACAGATTTGCCAAATTAAGCATAGTCGATAAGCAGTCAGAGCGCTTTGAGAAAGTAGTTATTGAATACCAGGATTTTGCGGATCGGTTCCCTGAGAGCACTTTTTTAGCTGAAGCCAAAGAATTAAGTAATTTAAGTCAAAATAACATTAAAGAAATACAATATGAGCAAATTAAGACGCCAGCTAAGTAGCAGTACAAGCAATGTGGTAGAGCCAAAAAATCTGTTTGACCTAAAAGAAAAAACAGGTAATTTGTATGAATCTATTGCGATTATTGCGAAACGCGCCAACCAGATCAATATCACGATCAAGGAAGAATTGCATAATAAGCTGGAAGAGTTTGCAAGTCATACAGACAGCCTGGAGGAAATTCATGAAAATAAGGAGCAAATAGAAATATCCAAAGCATACGAGCGTATGCCGAATCCTGCATTGCTTGCATCCCAGGAATTTATGGAGGATAAAATTTATTTCCGGAAAAATGAAGAAGACTTATTTAGTTAAGCCCTGCGGAACAATTAGCAATAATTTTAAAGAAGAAGCTATATTTTTAACGACGGTTTAAGCCGTCGTTTTTTATGTTGAAAGGTAAAAAAATATTATTGGGAATAACCGGAAGCATTGCGGCTTATAAGTCCGTTGTGCTTACCAGGCTGTTAATTAAATGCGGCGCTGAAGTTAAAGTTATAATGACCCCTGCTGCAAAAGATTTTGTTTCTCCATTAACCCTTGCCACCCTTTCCAAAAATTCCGTCCTGGCTGATCTTGCCAATAACGATTCCTGGGCAAATCATGTAATGCTCGGGAGATGGGCGGATATAATGCTGATTGCGCCACTAAGTTGTAATACGCTTGCTAAAATGTCGGCGGGCATCTGCGATAATTTATTAATGGCGGTATATCTTTCAGCAACCTGTAAAGTAGTGGTGGCTCCGGCTATGGATGAAGATATGTGGCTTCACCCCGCTACAAAAAATAACCTTCAGCAGATAGCCGCATTTGGAAATGATATCATACCGGTAGAAACAGGAGACTTAGCCAGTGGTTTAACGGGTGAGGGCAGGATGGCTGAACCAGGATCAATTGTAAACTGGCTGGATCAATTTTTTTTACCGGGTCAGCCGTTAAAGGGTAGGCATGCCATGGTTACTGCCGGCCCTACATACGAACAGATCGATCCCGTGCGGTTTATTGGCAATTATTCATCAGGTAAAATGGGGATGGCTATTGCAAAAGAACTAAAAGTCCGCGGAGCCGAAGTAACTTTGATATTGGGGCCTACGCCATTGGAACCGCCTGAATTGCCAACCATTATACGTGTAAAAACCGCAGCGGAAATGTTTGCTGCATGTGTTTCCGTTTTTGACAATATGGATATTGCTGTTATGAGCGCTGCAGTTGCGGATTATACTCCACTGGATGCTCAAAAAGAAAAAATAAAGAAAACCGGCGATGACATTTCTATCACTCTGACAAAAACAAAAGATATTTTAAAGCATTTGGGAGAAATAAAAAAAACTAACCAGTTGTTGATTGGCTTTGCTTTGGAAACTAATAATGAAGCTGAATATGCAAAAAAGAAATTAACGGAAAAAAATGCCGACATGATCGTGCTCAATTCACTCAATGACCCCGGAGCGGGTTTTGGGCATGACACGAACAAAATAACTATTTTTGATAAGTCGGGCAACCAGCATTCTTTTGATACCAAATCAAAAGCAACCGTGGCGAAGGATATTGTAAACATGATTATTCAAAAATTGTAATATGATTTTTACCAGATTCAAATTACTGTTTCTTTTATTGCTGGCTGTAAATTTTGCGGCCGCTCAGGAATTAAATGCAAAGGTAACGGTTAACAGCAGCCGGGTAGGGACTACCGTAAGTAAGAATGTTTTCCAGACTTTGCAAACTGCCCTGAATACTTTTTTGAATAATCGGAAATGGTCCAAAGATGTTTTTTTGCCGAATGAGAAAATCGATTGCAGCTTCTTTTTGAACCTGCAGCCAGGCAGCGATGCCAATGTATATACTGCATCACTTACCATCCAGGCGGCAAGGCCGGTTTTTAATACTTCTTATTTATCACCGCTCATTAATTTCCAGGATGAGGATATTATTTTTAAATATGTCGAATTTCAGCAACTCGAATTTAATGAAAACCGGGTTTCAGGTTCCGATCCGCTAGTGTCTAATCTTACTGCGTTATTTGCCTACTATGCCAATATAATTATAGCGTTTGATTATGACTCTTTCTCGCCACGCGGCGGGGATATGTATTTTTTAAAAGCACAGGCCATTGTAAATAATGCACCGGAGTCGCGGGGTATTTCGGGCTGGAAGGCATTTGACGGCAAACGCAACCGATACTGGCTGGTAGAAAACATGATGAACAGCAGGTATGCCATTATGCATGATATTTATTATGCTTATTACCGGCAGGGGATGGATAAAATGTTTGAAAATGAAGCCAATGCCAGGACTGAAATGCTGAATGTATTAAACCTGCTGACTAATTTTAACGCGGATAATCAAAACACGATGATTAACCAGTTTTTCTTCCAGGGTAAAGCGAGTGAATTGATAAAAATTTTCTCAAAAGCGCTCCCGCAGGACAAATTACGCGCTTCCGACCTGTTGCAAAAAATGGATATCACGAATGCCACCAGGTATAAAGATGAATTAAAATAATGAAAGCGTTCCTTGTTGCGATAGTATTGATTTGTTTGATCGGGTGTTCGCGTAAAAGCGGTAGCTTTCCGGGTCTCCTGGGCAAGGAAAAAATGCAGGCCGTAATGTGGGACATTATACAGGCGGATGCTTTTACCGAACAGTTTACAAAAAAGGATTCTTTAAAAAAAGCGCCGGTGGAAAATATGCAATTGCAAAATAAAATATTTGCACTTCACCAGGTCACCCGTGATGATTTTTATAAGAGCTATGATTATTATATTTCCCATTCTGACCTGATGAAGTCAATACTGGACAGTATGGCTGCCAAAAATGAAAGAGACCGGGCAAAAACGATTCAGCGACATTACGGCGGTCAACCTAAAAATTAGCTCTAAGTACTTAGTACTAAGTACTCAGTACCGTACTGCCATCTTTCTCAAGGAAATCGAGGTATAATTTTTTCACATCCTTTATCAATCGTTGTTTTGAATAGCGGTTGATAACAGTGTTATAGCCAATATGACCCATCTTGTCGCGCAGTTCTTTATTGTCTATTAATATATTTACATAATTGGCAAAGGAGTCAACATCGTTCACGGGTGTTAAAAAGCCATTTTCCCCATGCGTGATCAGGTCTTCCACCCCCCCTACATTGGTAGAAACTACGGGCTTATACGCCGCCTGCGCTTCAATTAAAGAAACGGGTGTTCCTTCATTGTAGGAAGTCAGCACAACAATATCAAGGCCGGCTAAAACCTGGTCAATTTCTGTATCCCATGACGTAACTACAATGTCCGTTTTTGATTTTGGATGCGTTAGAAAATAGGAATAGCTAAGTCCCAGCGCCAAGGATTTCTTTTCAATTACCGGTAGTGACGCACCGTCGCCGATTATAGCAAATCTTACATTGTGACCCGACTTTTTTTTAATAAGAGAAGCAACTTCAACAAACATTTCATGATTTTTAATAGGGACGATCCTTCCTATAATTCCGATAATGATTTCATTTGCATCAAAGCCATATTTTTCTCTGAAAATGATCCGCTTTTTATCCTGGTCGATCGAATATTTCCCAAGGCTAAAACCTAATGGGATCATGAATATTTTATCGGCAGGCGCTATTTTATATACCTCAACCAGTTCTTTTCTTTGTAAATCACTGATAGCAATAATAGCATTTGTTTTTTTTGCGAGATACCTTTCAAATAAAACAATAAGATTAGAAACTGTCTTATTAAAATAGGAATGAAACACATGTCCGTGAAAGGTATGCACAATCAATTTTACTTTGCAGGAACTTGCCGCCAACCTGCCAATGGCCCCTGATTTGGATGCGTGCGTGTGAACAATATCCGGCTTATATTCTTTGATTATTTTTTTTATTTTAAAATACGCTTTAATATCATTAATGGGCAGTATGCTCCTTCTCATTTCAGAAATCTCAATTGGAATAATTCCCAGTTGCTCCGCGATATAGCCGGCGTCTTTTTCAGATGGATCTTTTTTTCCCACTAATAGCTTTGTTTCAAACTCAGGATTCAGTTGGGTAGATAAAATCGTAACGATAAGAGAAGGACCACCGACGATAAGCCTGTTGTGGATTTGCAGAATTTTGTACATATGAAGCGGCAAATATAACTAATGTAAGATAATATTTATTACCACCCTATTTTATGTTGGATATTTACTCATAATCGATGAAAGCTTTTAATACCGGCATGCCAGAAAAAATGGTCAAGATGTTATATTAATAGTGGAGTGCTGTAAAAATTACCATGGTAACAGCCTAAGCAGGTAGCGGTAACAATTTTTTTGCCCCGCTTAACTGTAACAATTGCAGAAATTTGACTACCTTATTTCTTTTAAACAAACCCTCAAAAAATTTTCATGAAAAAAGTTTTTAATAATGCAGATGAGGCGATAGCTGATATTGCTGAGGGAGCTATTTTAATGCTGGGTGGATTTGGATTGTGCGGAATTCCTGAAAATTGTATTAGGGCCCTGGTAAAAAAGGGAACCAGGCATCTCACCTGTATCTCCAATAATGCAGGCGTAGATGATTTTGGTATTGGGTTACTGCTTCGCCAAAAACAGGTAAAAAAGATGATCGCCTCTTATGTTGGAGAGAATGTGGAATTTGAAAGACAGTTGCTAAGCGGGGAACTGGAGGTAGAGTTGATTCCCCAGGGAACCCTGGCCACAAGGTGTTTGGCAGCGGGATATGGCATGCCTGCTATTTTTACGCCGGCAGGTGTAGGTACGGAAGTGGCTATGGGCAAGGAACTCAGGGTATTCAACAATAGATCTTTTTTATTGGAACTTGCCTTTGATGCGGATTTTGCTATTGTTAAAGCCTGGAAAGGCGACCATGATGGAAACCTGGTTTACAGGGAAACTGCCAGGAACTTTAACCCATTGATGGCAATGGCCGGTAAAATTACCATTGCGGAAGTGGAAGAACTGGTGGCTCCAGGCAGCTTTGATCCGGATCACATACATACGCCGGGCATTTATGTACACAGGATATTTAAAGGCACCGATTACGAGAAAAGGATAGAGCAGCGAACGGTAAGACAAAAATTAGCAAATTCGAAAATGTGAAAATTTTTCATTCCATCTTTCTTTTGAATCGTTGAGTCGTTTTGCCTTTTCAGATTTTCGAATTTTCATATTTTCAAATTATTTTATGCTCAACAAAAACCAAATAGCCCAGCGCCTGGCGAAGGAACTAAAAGACGGATATTATGTGAACCTTGGTATTGGGATACCTACCCTGGTAGCCAATTTTATACCTGAAGGACTGAATGTAGTGTTACAAAGCGAAAATGGATTATTAGGTATGGGCCCCTTTCCTTTTGAGGGAGAAGAAGACCCTGATCTGATCAATGCAGGCAAACAGACCGTTACGACTCTTCCCGGGTCCGCATTTTTTGATAGCGCCATGAGCTTTGGAATGATCAGGGCGGGTAAGGTTGACCTTACAATACTGGGTGCAATGGAAGTGAGCGAAAAAGGGGATATCGCCAACTGGAAAATTCCCGGCAAAATGGTAAAAGGAATGGGGGGCGCAATGGACCTGGTGGCCAGTGCAAAAAATATTATCGTGGCCATGATGCATACTAATCCTAAGGGGGAATCAAAATTATTGCCCGCCTGTTTTTTGCCGCTAACGGGGGTTGGTTGTGTAAAAAAAGTGGTGACAGAATTAGCAGTTTTAGATATTACTGATGCCGGCTTTAAATTATTGGAAAGGGCGCCCGGTGTAAGTGTGGAAGAGATCATCGCAAAAACAGCCGGCAAGCTGATCATCGAAGGCGAAATAAAGGAAATGACTTTATAAAAAATCCCCCTGTACTTCGACTCATCTAAGTACTTTGGGGGATCGTTTATTGGCTGGCAATCGAACTATCTTGATATTATGGGTGCTGCAGATAATATTGTTTCGTTAACACCGCCGGCATATTTTTCAAAATTGGTAATAAATAAACGGGCAAGATCCTTTGCCTTTTCATCGTACATGGCTTTATCGGGCCAGGTGTTTTTAGGGTCTAAAATTTGGGAAGGCACACCCGGGCAAAGGGTAGGAACCAAAATGCCAAAAACCGGGTGTTTTTCAAAGGCTGCCGTTTCCAGTTTACCTTCCAAAGCTGCAGTGATCATGGCCCTGGTATGATCCAGTTTCATTCTTTTTCCAATTCCATACGGGCCACCGCTCCAGCCCGTGTTAATCATCCACACCGTTACATTGTCTGCCATCATTTTTTTACCCAGCATTTCAGCGTACCGCCCAGGGTGAAGTGGCATAAATGGCGCGCCAAAACAGGCGCTGAAAGTGGCTTTCGGCTCAGTTACACCTGCTTCTGTGCCGGCAACTTTTGCCGTATACCCGCTTATAAACTGGTACATTGCCTGCCCGGGCGTAAGCTTACTGATCGGGGGTAAAATGCCATAAGCATCGCAGGTAAGAAAGAAAATATTTTTGGGCGTTTTTCCTATGGATGGTTCCAAAGCATTCGGGAGAAAATATAAAGGGTAGCTCACCCTGGTATTTTCCGTTATTTTATTACCTGGAAAATCAATACGGTTAGTTCCCTCCAAAAAAGTTACATTTTCTACAAGTGCGCCGGGCTTTATTGCGCGGTAAATCTCAGGCTCTTTTGCTTCGCTTAAATCAATGGTTTTTGCATAGCATCCACCTTCAAAATTGAAAACGGTTTTTGACGTCCAGCCATGCTCATCGTCCCCTATCAGGCTGCGCTTTGGATCTGCACTTAAGGTAGTTTTGCCGGTACCGCTTAACCCGAAGAAAATAGCGGTCTCCCCGTCAATGCCTGCATTGGCAGAACAATGCATGCTTAATACATTTTCATTATGGGGAAGTAAATAATTAAGCACGGAAAAAATACCTTTCTTTATTTCTCCCGTATAGCCGGTACCCCCGATCAAAATGATTTTTTTTGTAAAATTGATCATTGCAAAATTATGCTGCCGGGTACCATCAGTTAGCGGATCGGCCTTAAATCCCGGAACCTGTATTATATGCCATTCCGGTGAAAAGCTCTCCAGTGCTTCTTCCTGTGGCCGGAGGAACATATTGTAAACAAATAAATTGCTCCATGGATTTTCATTCACTACACGGATATTTATCCTGTATTTTGGATCTGCACAGGCGTAGCAATCACGCACCCATATTTCCTTATCGCCGATATAAGCCATCATTTTGGCGTACAGCCGGTGAAAGTATTTTGATTCAACCGGGATATTAAAATCATTCCAGTTAACCGAACTTTCGGTAAGATTATCTTTTACTATAAACCTGTCTTTGGGACTTCTGCCGGTAAATTCGCCGGTTTTAACAACCAATGCCCCGGTATCATTTAACACGCCTTGCCCACGCTGAAGCGTTTGCTCTGTCAATTCTTCCGGGGAAAACTGGTAATAAATATCCGCCGCCATTTGAAGTCCTAAATTGACCAAAGCATTTTTAGGAATGGCAGGCATCGTTGGTACTGACATAGTAAGCAAGCATTTTCGTAAGTAATCTGATGAAAATTCAAAGTTAGGTTTTAGATTTTTTGTAATTTTTTGCGAAAGCGCTTTAAATTGTAACTTATTTTATCAATTTGCTAAAACGTTTATAAAATTGCAATCGTTGCCGGTATTTTTAAACAAGATTGAAAAATGCTATAGATTGGTTGGATAGTGTTTATATTTTTCTTCTTTATTGTGTAAAATAAACACATCGTCTGTATATAATGACGTTTAAAGTTGATTGTTGTTGACCGTTGATGGTTTATCGCTGGATGTTTTGTTATTGTGGCTGATCGTTTTAGTCCTTTTTTGAATAATTATATAAAATGTATATTGCAACTCATAAAAAATGATGAATGAAATATCTTCCTTTAAATCCCGAATTATTTATTCAAAACCGCAAGCGTTTTGTTGAAAAAATGGATAAACGGGCTATCGCCATTTTTAACAGCAATGATGAATTGCCCACGAACGCCGATCAGTTATACCGCTTTAAGCAAAACGCCGACCTGATATGGTTAACGGGTATAGAACAGGAAGATAGCATGCTAATTTTATTTCCGGATAACCCGGATCCAAAATACAGGGAGGTGCTGGTGTTGGTTCGTCCAAACGAATTAAAAGAAAAATGGGATGGGCATCGATTTCGCACAAATGAAGCAACCGCTATTTCGGGAATTAAAACGATCGTTTGGCTGGATGTTTTAGACGGATTGTTACAACCCTGGATCCATTGGGCGGATACCATTTATTTAAACAGCTGTGAAAACGACCGCAAAGCAAACCTTGTACCGGTTAGGGATTACCGTTATGCTGAAATGATGAAACTGCGTTATCCCCTGCACAATTACAAGAGGAGTGCAAGGATCTTAAAAGGTCTGCGGGCTATAAAAACTTTGATGGAAGTTGAAGTAATGCAAAAGGCAATAGACATTACAGACGTCAGTTTCCGTAAGCTATTGCAGTTTATAAAGCCGGGGGTAATGGAATATGAAATTGAGGCGGAAATATACCATTCCTTTTTATCCCAACGGGCTACCGGCCCTGCCTATGGTTCAATTATTGCCAGCGGAGATCGGGCAAGAACCTTACATTATGTGGAAAATAGCAATGAATGTAAAGACGGGGAATTGATACTCATGGATTTTGGCGCGGAGTACGGAAATTATTGCGCCGACCTAACCAGGACGGTTCCTGTGAACGGAAAATTTACCCGCAGGCAAAAAACGGTTTACAATGCATGTTTACAATTGCATTATTACGCCGCTTCTATTTTGAAACCCGGCATCAGCATCCTGGATTACACCGAAAAAGTGGGGGATGAAGCCACTGTAATATTTCAAAAGATAGGGCTGCTAAAGAAAACAGATATTAAAAATGAAGACCCTGAAAACAGGGCATATAAGAAATATCTGTACCACGGTATTTCTCACCATTTAGGTATCGATGTACACGACCTGGGTACCAGAACAGAACCTATCCAGGCAGGTATGGTATTTACAATTGAACCGGGTATTTATATCGAAGCCGAAAAAATGGGTGTACGCATCGAAAATAATTTTTGGATCACCCGTAGCGGGAATAGGGATTTAATGAAAAATATTCCAATTACAGCAGAGGAGATCGAGGCATTAATGAAAGGTTAACTGGCTGTTACTGATATCCTTACCGGTGGGTATTAGTAAACTTTAATTTACTTTTAATTAATATTCCCATGATATTACAATCCTTCTTTTACATTAAAACAGAGGGAGATATTAAATTGAAATAGAAAGGAGAGGCGGAGCCTGTTCCCCGGAATGTATCAATTCAGCCTTTTAATTTGTCAATTACTTATATTTAACAATCAAAAGGAATTATATAGTCTGGCCCGGGTTAACAATTTTATTGTAAAAAAGTTGCAGTTGCAAGTATTCAAATTCAGGCATATTAAAATTCAATGCACAAAAATAATGACTCCGGAACCGGTAATGCGCGCTGGTTATCGCTGGTCTCTCTAATCATGAAACAAATACCCAATCTTTTCACCCTGCTCAATCTTTTTTTCGGATGTATCGCGATTGTATTTGCATTGCAAACTGAAAGTATCATTATTTATACAAGCGATGAGTTTACCAGCAGCTTCAATATTCCTGAAAAACTGGCATACGCCTCTTTGTTTCTTTTTGCATCGGCCCTGGTAGATTTTTTAGATGGCTTTGTTGCAAGATTTTTTAAAGTATGTTCCGAAATGGGCAAGCAACTGGATTCGCTGGCAGACGTGGTCAGTTTTGGAGTGGCCCCGGGGGTAATATTGTATCAATTATTGCGGCTTAGTTTAATAAGGGAGGAAAACGGGTTGGATGCATCCATGATATGGTTATTGCCGGCATTTATATTAAGTTGTGCTTCAGCTTACAGGCTGGCCAAATTCAACCTCGACAAATCGCAGTATTATGGTTTTAAAGGTGTGCCTACACCTGCCGTTGGACTGTTAATTGCATCCTTTCCACTGATGTTGCACTATGGTGGCGGCTACATTAATATCAACCAGTGGCTGATCAACAAATGGGTTTTATATATCCTGATAATTGTGCTGAGCTGGCTGATGGTTAGTAATTTGCCCATTATGGCTTTAAAATTTAAGGATTATACTTTAAAGAACAACCTGCCGAAAGTTATATTACTGATCATTGCAGTAATGGCTGCCCTGCTTTTAAGATGGCTGGCAATTCCTGTTATTTTCATTGCTTACATTATTTTATCTTTGCTCCTCAAAAATAAAGCGACAACATGACCTTCACTGCACAGGTAAAAGTAATGCCATTAAAAGAACTGCTCGATCCCCAGGGTAAAGCCGTATTGGGCGGAATTCAAAATTTGGGATTCAGTGCCATCCGTGATGTAAGAATAGGGAAAAATATCAGCCTTCAGATAGAAGCGGATACGGAAGATAATGCAAAACAAATTGCCGAAGAAGCGGCCAGGAAATTATTGGCAAACCCGGTGATGGAAATGTTTGAGATAACAATAAATTAATTTGAAAATGTGAAAATTGGAAAATATGAAAATGAATAACGGCGGGCTTCACTCATTTTCACATTTTCACATTGTTGAATTTTCAAATTTGAATTATGCTTTACATTGTTCCCACCCCAATCGGCAACCTCGCGGATTTCACTTTCCGGGCAATCGATATTTTAAGATCGGTGGATTTGATTTTGGCTGAAGATACCAGGACATCCTCGGTATTATTGCAACATTACCAGGTTCAAAAGCCCATCACGCCTTATCACCAGCACAACGAGCACAAGATCATCCATCATTTGGTAGAGCAATTGCAAACCGGTAAAGCCATGGCATTGCTTACTGATGCCGGCACACCCGGGATAAGCGATCCTGCATTTCTGCTGGTAAGGGAATGCGTAAAAAATGGAATTCAGGTGGAATGCCTTCCCGGCGCCACGGCTTTTGTACCGGCATTGGTAAACAGTGGGTTACCCATGAACAGTTTTTGTTTTGAAGGGTTTCTTCCACTCAAAAAAGGCCGCCAGACCTTTCTAAGAAAAATGGCGCTGGAAGAAAGGACCATGGTCTTTTATGAAAGCCCGATGCGCTTAATAAAAACGTTGAACGACTTTATTGAGTATTTTGGACCTGGCCGGCAATGTAGTGTAAGCAGGGAACTCACCAAAAAATTTGAAGAAAACAAAAGAGGCAGCTTGCAGGAAGTGTATGATCATTTCAATGCGAAAGCGGTAAAAGGTGAAATAGTGATTGTGGTGGAAGGCAAAAAAGATGAGTCGATTGCCGCAAGGTATTTACCAGCTTATTAAAACCGGATCTTTATGCCGCTGCTATTTATAAGCCTCCCGCTGAACGGCCTCACTAGAATTTCAGCATACCTTCCTGGTAGGGTTGGTAAGCAATACAATGAGTTAGACATCATGTTAAGATGGGGCCATTATATCTCACTTTTTAAAAATTCTTCGCGCTTTTCCTCTGAATTAATCTTGTCGCTCACAGCATACAAAACAGCATAAATTTTTTTTTAAAAGAATGAACATTCATTTATATTTACCATACTGATGCGAAAACGAGATGAAAATAAGGAGCGCAGCATACGCGATAAAGCCCTGCAAATGATGGTGAAGGAAGGACTCAGGGGTTTTAGTATGCAGAAGCTGGCAAAGGCTGCCGGTGTTTCACCTGCTACTATTTATATATATTTTAAAAATAAGGAAGACCTTGTTTTGCAGCTATACCGGGAGGCCGGTGAAAAAATGGTTGATTCAACTTTAAAAAATTTTGAGCCTATGATGAGTTTTAATGAAGGCCTGAGAATACAATGGATCAACAGGATGAAATATTGTATGAAATTCCCGGATCAAATGCATTTTTTAGAGCAACTGCGCCATTCACCTTATAATGATCAGTTTACCGGGATAATGGCTGATAAATTTAAAAAGGAAATGGGCAATTTTGTTTCGAATGCAATAAAACGAAGGGAGCTGGTAAATGTCCCTGTTGAGGTTTATTGGTCTATCGCATTTGCGCCGCTATATAACCTTGTAAAATTTCACATGACAGGTAAAAGCCTGGGTGGCACTAAGTTTGTGTTGACTGATAAAATAATGAAAGCGACTCTAAAATTGGTGCTTAAGGCATTGAAACCATAAACATGGTTGCACCTACAAAATCCTGCTGTTTGCCGCCATTTATGGTGTCTTTACCTAAACTCATTTTAAAATATTGTAAACCCACAATAGATTCGTATTTTAAAAATTATAAATGTGGTAAAAAAAATTTGGCAATAGAAAACGGAAGCCGGGTGAACAATTACCGGAGCACGGTTTTCGCACCCGGATGAATGTTAATTTTAATTTAAATTATACCATGTTATTCTTTCATCTTTAAATGAAGAAACACAATGAAAATTTTAGTTTTTAAAACCAATATACGCTTTAAGAAGGATCTGAAAATAGTAATGCCTTTTTTGGCTGCGCATAAACGCATTATAAAATGGAATGTAGACAGGCAGGATACCGATAAGGTACTTCGTATAGAATCTGCATCAGGAGATCCGCTTGAAATAATTAAGGCGGTAAATGAAGCCGGATACCATTGTGAAGAACTTCCCGATTAATAATCAGTTAACAAAATAAAATGGCAAAGAATAATCAAACCAATATTAAAAAATTTTCTTCCTACGAAGTATTTGTGATAGCTATTCTTGCGTTTACGCAACTTACAGTAGTGCTCGATTTTATGGTAATGTCGCCGTTGGGAGACATGTTGATGAAATCAATGGATCTAAAGCCATCTCAATTCGGGCTTGCTGTATCCAGCTATGCATTCAGCGCAGGAATTGCGGGCTTGCTTACAGCAGGCTTTGCGGATAGGTTTGACAGGAAAAAATTACTTTTATTCTTTTATGTCGGTTTTATAATGGGTACTTTTCTTTGTGCCATCACTACCTCTTACCCGATGCTTATTGCCGCCCGTATTGTGACAGGGTTATTCGGTGGGGTTATTGGCTCCATATCTATGGCTATTGTTGCCGACCTGTTTGTACTAGAGCAGCGGGGACGTGTAATGGGCTATATGCAAATGGGCTTTGGCGCCAGCCAGGTATTAGGTATTCCTATCAGTTTGTACCTGGCCAATCAATGGGGATGGCAATCTCCTTTCTTCATGATCGTTGGCCTGGCATTTATTGTGTGGCTTGTCATTGTCATTAAGATGCAGCCTGTTAACAAGCATTTATCCATGCCGACAGAGCGCACCGCCTTTAAGCATTTGCTGCATACCTTATCACAACGAAATTACCGGATTGGCTTTTTGGCAACTGCCATGCTTTCTTTGGGCGGCTTTATGATGATGCCATGGGGCAGTGCTTTTGCCATCAATAATTTGCATGTTACCACTCACCAGTTGCCGATGATGTTTATGGTATCAGGTGTTAGCGCACTGGTGATAATGCCCCTGGTTGGCCGGTTCAGCGACCGTATCGATAAGTTTAAAATATTTGCTGCTGCATCTGTATGGATGATGGTAATGGTGGTTATCTATACCAATCTTGCGCCTGTACCTTTTTCATTGGTGCTATTATTGAACGTTTTTTTTATGGTGGGCATTATGAGCCGGATGGTACCTGCCATGGCGCTTACATCAGCACTGCCTAAAATGCAGGACCGGGGAGCCTTTATGAGTGTCAGCTCATCCCTGCAGCAGATTGCGGGTGGATTTGCGGCAGCAATAGGGGGTATGATAATAGTTCAGGAAAATAAATTTAGCCCGTTGAAACATTACAATACACTGGGTTATGTGATCCTCGGGTTGTCTGCTATTGGTATGTATGTGGTTTACCTTGTAAGTAAAATGATCAAAATACAGGTGAAACAAAAGCCTGTAGCCGCTAATATCCCGGAACCGGCAATGGAATAAAACGCCAATATATTGGAACTGCCTGAGGGACACTAAAAATGTTTTTACCGGTGGCTGAAGTTTAACACACACATAAGGTATTCGAAGTAAAAGCAGGAAAAGCACCAACATCGCTTCCTGCCCACAATTTTTTTTGAAATCCAATTAAATATCTTTCACCGGAATCCATTTGAAAACTATTCGTCAAACCCTTTAGCTTGCTGCATTAGCCGGCATTTGGGCGATATAATAACCAGCTTTGCCAATTAACTTTTACTTTAGCAGCAATTTTCCGAATTTTGCCTTTCTTAAATGTCGCTAATGAATAAGCTTTTTTCTGTATTGCTTCTATCTGTACCCTTTTATTTTTCTTCCACCGCCCAGCCCGATCGCTGGCAACAACGGGTAAAATACACTATGAATATCGATGTTGATGCTTCCACTAACCGGTTTACCGGCAAACAAAAATTAGAATATACCAACAATTCACCCGATATATTGCCCAGGGTTTTTTATCATTTGTACTTTAACGCCTTCCAACCCAACAGCAGTATGGATGTACGTAGCCGTGAATTAGGTAAGGTAATTATAAATGGCAGGCGGGACTGGGATCCCCGGATAACGGATCGTATCAGCAAATTAAAAGAAGATGAGACTGGTTATCAAAAGATAATTTCCTTAAAAATGAACGGTGTAGATCAGCCGTTTAAATATCATGAAACAATATTGGAAGTTAATCTTACAAAATCAATTTCACCCAAAACTAAAGTCGTGTTTGATATGGAGTTTGAAGCGCAAATACCATTGCAGATCCGCCGCACCGGGAGGGATAACCCGGCTACCGGTATACGTTATAGTATGAGCCAGTGGTATCCCAAAATCTGCGAGTATGATGAGGAAGGATGGCATCCTACACCCTATGTGGGTCGGGAATTTTATGGCGTATGGGGCGATTTCGATGTCATTATTGCAATTGACAAAACATATAAGCTTGGCGGTTCGGGAGTATTGGTAAATGCCGGCGAAATTGGTTGGGGCTATGATGCACCCGGCACCGTGTTAAAGCCAATTACCATGGCTAAACGTAACTG
>JBDTVX010000033.1:0-22149 GCA_040007015.1 Ferruginibacter sp.
CATCAGCAGCAAGATTTCTTATTCTTCTGGTGTAAACTTATCATCTATCCATTCATTGAAATTATTTTATTATACGCTCAAATACCGGCAACCGATTAATAGGAACTTCAATTTCAGTAACAATAGGCCCCTCAATACGTTTGCCGTCATCACTCTTCCAGGTGCCTTTTGGAAAAATCACTTTACGTTTGTACGCCTTTTCTACCACAGGAGCCACCATATATTTTGATCCTAACATAAACTGATCTTTTATACTTTCATATCCCTGATTAGGAAATGTATATTCCAGGCTCCTTACTATTGGTTCTCCGCTGTCAGCAGATTCTTTTGCCAGTTGAATTATATAAGAAGTAAGCTTCATTCGGATGCCCACTGCTTCCTTTACCGCATTTAAATGATCCGGGTTCAATACCCGCCATGGAGCTACTGAAAACTGCATCATTGGCATAAGTGCGGAAATTTGTGCTGAGCGAACTACAAGGTCCTGGTCCAATTTATCACGACCAATAAAAGAGCCAAATTCTCCTCCACCAATCATATCCGGACAGGTAAATTGATAACCTAACAGCCCTGCAATTAGCATATCGGGAATTAATTTTTGAACATCCTCCCAATTATGACTTTTATCCCGAAGTCGTTCAACCAGTGGCTGTCCACCTCTTTTCCACATTGCACGGTATTCATTTAGCGGGTAATAAGTTCCCAATGTTCCCCACAATTCACTTTGTTCATTGGGTGTCACTTTTTTATAAGACAATACGGTAGGCGGGTAATATTCCATGTCACCTCCATCAAATTTGAAACCGTTTACACCGTAGCCTGAAACCATAGATTCCAGTTGCGCAAGGTACCAGTTTATTGTCTCGGGATTAGTAAAATCCAACACTGCACTGTATCCATTCCACCAATTTATAATTGCGGGCTTTGTTGCTTTCTGCCATTCCAAAATACTATCATTTTCATTGTCGAATAATATCAGCCTTTTACGGGCCAACTCACGAAACACTTCCGTATCCGGTGAAATAAAAGGGCAGACCCATAGCATCACTTTAAACCCCAGGCTGTGCAATTCATCTGCCATCTTCCTGGCATCTGGAAACCTGTCCTTTCTGAAGCTGAATTTGCCATAATAATCTGCCCAATTATCATCGATCATGAGCACACCCGGAGGAAACCCATTATCAATGATAGCGTGGGCATATTTTAAAATATCTGCCTGATTTTGATTATAGGTCAATTCGATCCATGTATTATACTGTGGCCTCGAAAACAACAAAGTATCAGGCAGTTTGCCGGTTGCAGGAAAAAATCTTTTGCTCACAGCTTTATACGCTTCTCTTAAGGAATGCCCATTGCTATCCAGCATTATTTTGCCCAATGATTTAGAAATAATTAATTGATTGTCTTTGAACCCAAATTTAAATGGCTTTTCGCTCCAAACATACCTTCCTTTTGTAGATAACAATAACGGTGCGGATTGATTCCCCCTATTGTCACCATAGAGATCAACACTGTAACCTTCCGGAAAAGGCATATTATGGCCTTCGCTAACTGCACCTCCAAACCATTTCTCTCCTTTCCGAACGGATATCTTTTGCACATCAGAACTGTATTTAACCTGGGCATATGTTATCGCGGTTGTCAATAAAATAAATACGCATAAGATCGTCAATACTTTCATATAAAGTTTGTTTCCTGAGTTCATATAATATCCAAAGGTCTGATGTGCATATCAAACATTGGTATATTTTTTTCTGTATTCATTTCAACCTGCCATTGTCCTTTAACATTTATAGTATCTTTAGCGCATTTGGATTACCTATTTTTCCAGTATCCGATGAATTGCTCCGCAAAATAAAAAATTAATTGAAAACAGTCAGGGACTTGAACATAGCTCAAAAACCTGCTCTCCTGCCCGCTTTCAGGAGTGCCCAATTTAACAACTCCCGAAATGTCCCCTTTTATTTATCCAAATTTGTTTCTATTTGTCTTAGGTTATAGTTTACCTATGCCTTCGGGGAACGTGGCGAGCTTCTTATCAGGGGTAAAATTAAATTTACTTATTTATCGGCTTGTTATTTTGTTTGGTTTCGACCAGACGGGGTCTCAAGCCTCTGGTAAAATACCGGCCAGTAGTGGTTACGCCGGGTTAGCATCCCTAGGGTACTGAATGAGGCACTTTAGGAATGAGTAAATTAGTTACAATTTGATTAACTTCATGCGCTATAAAATATTATAAAAAGTATAATCTGCAGTTTTGCGGTTGAAAGTTGCCGGTACTTGTTTTTAAAAACTTATGATCTACGTGAATTTAGGGTTGCAGCATTGAATAGCTATGGAGGATTTTAGGTAAGGTGGCGTTGCATGAACATGAATTGAAAAGAATGGGCAATCATGCATCTTATTAGTGTCCATAACAGTGATTCGATCGTTACAACCACCGGACTGCGTTACTTTTTTCTATATTTACATTTTGTTGCAGGGTTACCTGTGAATTCAGAATCACCAAAAATTGAGCACCAGGCGCCCGCGCAAGTTTTTATTGATGCCGGAATTTCATCCATTACAAAATTATGTATACTGCCTGTTTCATTTGCCGATTGTTGATCTGTAATGAACTAAACCTGGATTTGGTGTAAGGCAGTATTGTTTTTATTTTAACTGAATTCTAAAACTGTTTATGAAAAACTTGTCAATAAAAAATTTTACTGTTGCCCTGTTAGGGCAGACGGACGAAAAGTTTAAAAAGCCTGATAATTTTTTGCGATATTCATAAATGGAGTTTAAATAATTCATAAATGTTAACCAAATTAATAGTTTGTTTTTTAATCATTTTACTGAGATCCCTATCCCCAACAAGTGATTTCAGTGAAACAGTTGCTGACTCAAATGAAATTGCTTTTGTCAGCGACACACAGGCTCCTATGTGTATTGAAAAATTATATCTCCGATCAAATCATAACACCTTAGCAACCAAATTGCTGTTCACTGAAATTACTAATTATAAGCCCCGTTGTTTATTTATTTTAGGCGATGTTGTTACAAAGGGGCGCCAGGAAAAGAGATGGCTGAAGATAGATCAATACATAGCCGCAGCCAGGAATAATGGAATTCCTGTCTATGCCCTTCTAGGAAATCACGACGTAATTGGCAATGCAAAAAAGGGTGAAGCAAAATTCAACAACCGCTTTCCTGACCAGGTTAATACCGGCTTTCTCAAAATAGTGGATTCTTTAGCAATTATTCTGCTCAACTCCAATTTCAAAACGCTCTCATCGGAACAAAAGAACAAGCAACAGGACTTTTATGCTAAAACACTCGAAGCTTTAGATGAAGATCCCGGTGTAAAATATATCATTGTATCCTGCCACCACGCTCCTTATTCAAACAGTAAAATTGTAGGCTCTAACAAAACGGTGCAACAACAATTTGTACCATTGTTTGACAAATCAAAAAAAGCAAAATTGTTCATCACAGGCCATGCCCACGATTTCGAATGCTTTCAATTCAAGGGCAAATATTTTCTAACCATCGGTGGAGGTGGAGGGCTTCACCATCCTCTTAATAAAGGCGGGAATTGTTTACCAAACCAGGCAACCGGTTACGAACCCCAATTTCATTATCTCCTGGTGAGGCGCCAAGCAAATCAATTAAATATAACTTCACAAAAGCTGAAAGACGATTTTTCCGGTTTTGAAACGGGATATAGCTTCGTTGTGCACTAGATTTTATAAAAAATAAATAAAAATTACTATTCTTTTAATATTTCAATTTCTAATAAAAGACTGGGTGATATCCCGTACATATTCTACTTTTTGTCCCAGCAATCCCATATCATTAAGGATCGCCAGCCAATGCGCTGATGGCTCTGCTACCAGGTAAGAAGTAAGTATTGCGACAAGTAGTTCTTTCATAAATGTAAGGAGAACAATCTGGATCATCAAGTATCAAAGAAGTCACACCAAAGGTGTAGCAAATACACAGACTAAATAACTCTCCTAAAAAATGAGCGGTTTAAAATTAGCTGATTGATGCACTTTTGGAATGGTAAATGCATCTGAAAATTACTTAACTAATAAGAAACATATTTACACTGTCCTTCGTTAAACTCGTGTATTCGCAGAACTCCTTTATTAACAATAATTCCCCCTCTTTTTTTGAGTATTTCTTTTTGATTTTGGCAAGTATTTTCCTGGCGGCGCGTTCTTTACGACCGGCGATATTCATTATGTCTTTTGCACAAATGACTTTGCGATTGGGATCGTTTATACATAACCCTGAAGGTTGGGAACGCTTGATTTGTTGCGTGAATTATTCATTTTAAAATTATGGTGATAATTGCAAATAGAGAATAGATTCAATGTATATAACGCTGACGTTTAAAGGAAATAGCAAAAATGTTCATCTTTAAATCTTAAGAAAAATGGCAAAGTAAAAAAGACTTATTAAACTGGAGGGTACTCTTGGAAACATCACCTTCAGCAAACGACTACTGGTGATGAAACGAAGTTACTTTTGTACAATGTTTTTTTGAAGATTCTCCCAGCAAAAGCGAATAAAAAAACCACTTACGCAAAAGTTGTTCATCGCGGAGGTGAGTTGTTGTTAGTTGTTCTATTTCATTATTGGTTTCGGTGCTCAAGCTCTTTAACCTGCAGCAGTATCCTGCCGGCCTGATCTTTTCATAAAGCAAAGGTTTCGGTTAAAGGGCCATAGGTTTGATACCCGTTGAGCAACACCAGGCATCCATCTACCAGCCGGACTGTGGCGATATCATATCAGAAATCACTAAATGTTTTTTTTGAATTGCTACATGATTGTGATTACCATCTGTTGCGTTAATAAAAAATTTACTGGCCTCTACCCTCTTTAATTCCCACACCTGGAACCTCTCCAGGTTTGAATCTCTTATGCATTGTTGAGTATATCTTCCTAAGTATTCTATCACCTTCTGCGGGCCACCAAAAGCGGCTTTTGCTTATACTACCCATTCTTTTTGGTACCGGGTATTTAATAATGCTGCTGTATCTGCCCGCGCTGCCGGTATTACTGTTTTATAGCTATCAACCGTTTTAGTACCTGCAAAAATTTTGTTTTATAAACCCCGATCATTGCGGCTACCGGGAACAGGAATCCGTATTTGTTTTTCCTGGCTTCCTTCCATTCATTGCCCTTTTGATTCCTCCGCTGCTTACAATGCCGTGAAAGAGAGGATGAAAACTATGCTGCTGTCTTTGCTCCTCTCCATCTTTGCGTAAAAAAAAGCAATCAACTTTTTTTGGCTACAGAACTTGCACCACTGGTATGCATATCTTTAATAACAGCATCTCCCTTGTAATAGATATCACTGGCCCCGCTGGCATTGGCATTCAATTCCTTATTCACAGTAATATTTACGTCTGAGGCCCCGGAGGCCTTTGCGGTACAAATATCTGTAACAAGGTCATATCCCTTTACATCGCTTGCACCGCTTGACTGTATCGATACCACAGTGGCAGTGCCATTTATCTTTACATCTGATGCCCCGCTTAATTCCAATGTAAGGGTATTTACTTTAACAGCTCCTTTAAAATCACTTGCCCCGTTCAAATCTAAAACCAATGTGGGTACCTGTATCGTGCCTTCCACCTGTACATCGCATGCCCCTGAGGCATTCAGCATTTCGAGTGTTTTAAAAGATACATAGGCTTTCATCTTTTTATTTCCCGAGTTCCATTGCTTACCACCGTTATAATAAATTTTTAATGTATTGTTCTCCACCACGGTTTTAATATTTTGCCGGTATTGATCAGTGGACGCGCTTACTGCAACTGATTCATTTTCGTATTGGGAAAGATACAGGTCGATACCACCTGAAATCATAATTTTATTAAAGCTGCCAGTGAGGGTTCTCACTTCAGCATTGGCATCATTTACAATTGTTTTTTGTGCCCTGGCGCCAAAAAAAAACAACAGTGCCAATACTGATATTAAATACTTTTTCATAATTATGATTTTTATAAAATAAAATTATCCTTTTTTCACGATGCCGCCACTATTTACATTCATGTCTTTTACAACGCCATCGCCTTTATAATGAATACCACCGCCGCTGCTGGCCTTAACACTTAGTTCCTTGTTTACATTGATGCGAACACCGCCGCCGCTGCTTGCTTTGGCATCGCAATAGTCGGTAGCCAGCTCATATCCTTTAAAAACAGCGCCGCTGCTTACGTCTACTTTCAGGTTTCCTGTCTTTCCATTTATTTCAACTAAAGAGCCACTATTTTGGACTACGTCCAACTGGCTGATATTTACTTCGCCGGTAAAATCAGCGCCGCTGGTAAATGTATACTCCATTTTATCCGCCGTGAGAACGCTTTTCATGATAACCCGGGCGCCGCCCGATGCGTTTAATTTTTCCAGCGTTTTAAATGAAATATAGGCTTTTAATTTTCTTTTTTCGTTGCCTGTCCAGTTGATCCCTTTATTATCATAATAAATTTTTAGTACGCCATTGTCTACTTCTGTTTTGTAACGCTCCATATATTTAGGGTCGGCAGCGCTTACTGCTATCGATTCTTCGTTCCCCTGGGTTAAATACAAATCAACACCATCCGTAACCGAAATAGTGGAAAAACTTTCGCGTAAACTGCGTTTTTGCGCATTTGGATCATTTATCACCGCTTCTTTTTGCGCAAATGACTGCAGGCCCGCTACAACAAATAACAATACCAGTAATCTTTTCATGGCTATAATTTTCAGGTTATACGGTTGTCTGAAATGATTTGTTACAGAAACCTGGAAAAATATTTGCAAACTACCTTACCTTTGCCGGACACTTTGTGTAACACTGTTCTTATTCATCATCTGAATTTCCGGGGTGCTTCTTTTAGAGAGGCTGAGATAACACCCGTATAACCTGCCCAGGATAATACCTGCGAAGGGAGAAATGTACATTCCCGTCCTCTTTCCGGGGCGAACCAGTGAATCATTCTCAACCCCGGATTTCAGCTTAAATAATAAGTGAAATGAAACTATTCATCTGCGCCATTTTTTGTGCCGCCGGGATCGCCTGTTTTGGTCAAAAAGAAAAAAAATTTAATGATACTGCTTTCCTTCAGCCGATAGAGGTAACCGCTGTAAGGGCGGGAGAAAAAGCCCCTTTTGCAAAAACCAATCTTACCGGGAAAGAGATTGCAAAAAATAACATTGGGCAAGACCTGCCCTACCTGCTTAACCAAACCCCGTCGGCAGTGATCAATTCGGATGCAGGCAATGGCGTAGGTTACACAGGCATACGCATACGGGGTACAGATGCTACCAGGATCAACGTAACGCTGAATGGCATCCCTTACAACGACGCAGAAAGCCAGGGTACTTATTTTGTGGATCTGCCAGACATTTCCTCTTCTGCGAACAGTATACAAATTCAACGTGGCGTAGGAACAAGCAGCAATGGCGCAGGAGCATTTGGGGCCACCATAAATATTGCCACCAACGAAATTGCCGATACCATGTATGCCGAACTCAACAACAGTTTTGGCTCTTACAAAACCATCAAAAATACATTTCGCTTTGGCAGCGGTATCATTGGTAAACATTTTACCCTAGACGCAAGACTTAGTAAAATAACCAGTAACGGTTATGTGGACCGGGCTGCATCCGATCTTAAATCATACTATTTCAGCACCGCGTGGCTGGATAAAAATAATTCATTGAGATTAAACATATTTTCAGGGAAAGAAAAAACTTACCAGGCCTGGAACGGTATACCGGAAGCAAAACTGAATGGGGATGAAGCTGCTTTGCTGACGCATTACCATAACAACCTGGGATCCATTTACTTCACCCCCGCAGACTCAGTGAACCTGTTTACCGCAGGTAACAGAACCTATAACCAGGCGCTTTATAAAAATGAAACGGATAATTATACACAAAACCACTACCAGCTATTTTATAACCACCAGTTCAATTCATACTGGAAAGGGAATGTGGCAGTATTTTTAACAAAAGGCGCCGGCTATTATGAACAATTTAAAACAGGGGAAGACCTTGCGAAATATGGTCTGCCCGATTATAATGATGGCAGTAATACTATTACAAATACAGACCTTATAAGAAGGTTATGGCTCGATAACTATTTTTACGGGACTGTTTTTTCCGTTCAGCACAAAAAAAACAACACCCAGTTTACCGTCGGGGGGGGCTGGAATAAATATGACGGCAAACATTTTGGAGAGATCACCTGGGCAAAGGTACAACCGGCCATACCAGTGAATTACCGCTGGTATGATTTGAAAGCGGATAAGCGGGATGTTTCATTGTATTCAAAATGGACAGAACAATTAAACAATCACTGGCAAAGTTTTATAGATGTACAGTTTAGAAATGTGCATTATAATATCAATGGATTCGAGGACAACCCAAACCTGGTGATCAATAACAATTATTCGTTTTTGAATCCAAGATTGGGCATTACTTACAGTATTAAGAACTGGCAGGCTTACGGGTCTTATTCATTGGCATCCAAGGAGCCCAACAGGGATGATTTTGAAGCCGGTAAAGGATTTCAGCCCAGGGCTGAAAAGCTCAACGATTTTGAAGTAGGGATAGAACGAAAGTCAGGTAATTATTCGCTGGGCGCAAATATTTATCTTATGGATTACAAGGACCAACTGGTACTGGTGGGAAATATAAATGATGTAGGCGCTTATACTAGAACCAATATTCCAAAAAGTTACCGGACCGGGATAGAGTTGCAGGGAAAAACCAATATTTCAACCTGGATAAATTTAGCCGCCAACTTATCTTTTAGCGAAAATAAAATTAAAAATTATACTGACCTGGTGGATGATTATGACATCGGTGGCACAAAAGCATATTATTATAAAAAAACGGATATCGCCTTCTCCCCCACTGTGGTGGCAGGTTCAAAGATCAGTTTTATACCGGTAAAAAATGCGGAGATAAATTTGTTAAGCAAATATGTTGGTAGCCAGTTCCTGGATAATACCTCACAAAAAAGCAGGCGCCTGGATGCATATTATGTGCAGGATATTAGACTGGCTTATACATTGGAGTGCAAATTTTTTAAAGAAATAAACCTGGTTGCTCAACTCAACAATGTTTTCAACAAAAAGTATGAAGCAAACGGGTATACTTACAGTTACATATCCGGGGGATTGGTTACGGAAAATTTTTATTTCCCAATGGCCCCGTTTAATTGCATGATTGGATTGAATGTGAGACTATGAAGTATGATTAAAAATTAAAAAATCCTTCAAATTGAAATTCGTTAAGTTGACACAATCTGTTTATAAATTAAGATCAGGAACTTATAATCAAAAATTCTTTTATCGGAAATTCTTAGAATGAATAGATAATCAAAAAGAAGGATCTGTTAGCATGCATTTTTAGTTCTTAATTCTTAATGCTGCATTCTTAATTCTTCATTTGTATTTTTCTCTCCATTTAAGCATGCCGCCTGACAAATTTTTAACATTGGTAAAACCGGCCGATTCTAAAATCAAACATGCCTGGCCACTACGGTTACCGCTTCTGCAATAAATAATTATTTCTTCATTTTTCCAGTCGTCAATATCTTCCAGTTGCATGGTTTCAATTTTGCCCAGCGGCACTAATAGCCCGCCAATATTGAATTCTGTGTTTTCATATGGCTCCCTAACGTCCAGGATATTCAATTTCTCTCCTGTATCAATTCTTTCCTTTACTTCTTCCACTGTTATTGTTTTCATTGTTCGCTGTTTATTGTTTTAATGAATCTGTTGAATCTTTAGATGGCGCTATCATTACCGGCGAAATATACAGGTCCATTAACTGGCCGGGGCGTATATAGATCGGCGTTTTTTCTTCGTTTAACGGCTCCGGATTTTGCTTGTAAACAAATGCAGCGGCAGTATCCTTTATTAACCCCTCCGCTATAACACCGGCAATATTTATCCCCATTAACTCTAACTGCGATTTAGCCTGGGCAAAAGTTAACCCAACCAGGTCGGGTACCATCATTTGCTTTTCATTAAGTCCGCCCGCAATGATCAAACCAATTTTACTGCCCCATCGTACTTTGGCACCTGGCAAAATTTTAGCACCGTTGTATTGCTGCTCAAGTATAGAACCCCTCATAAAATCAGGTTTATAGGTCGTGTCCCCCAACTCCAAATGATTTCTTGCCAACAGATCCAGCGCAAAACTCAAACTTTTACCCTCCAGTTGCGGCATTGCTATCATAGGAGGTATATAACGATTAACTGTAATAAAAACGGTGCGGTTAATTTTTACTGTCGCGTCGGCATCCGGTAATTGCTTAATGACGGTACCCCTGGGCAGCGAATCAGTATACACAGAGTCCTGGATAGTCACATCAAAACCTTTACTTTCCAGTAGTTGTATAGCCTGTTGCATGTCTTTCCCCTTTACAGCCGGAACTGTAAGGTATTCTCCATGTTTGGTGATCCAACCCAATAATTGCAGCACTAAAAAAACCAGCAGGAATGCCAATATTACAGCTGCTAAAAAATTTACCCAAAAAGGTCTGTTGGTAATGAATTTGAACACGTGATAAGTTTACGGTTTACGGTTTACTGTTTTTCCCACTGGAAATAGCAACACAGCGATTTTTTCATTTAGAGAAACATTCTTCAATTAAAACAGAATAAAATTCTTTCAGCGACCAGCCCATTGCTTTTACCTGTTGCGGTACAATACTCGCCTCACTTTGCCCGGGTACCGTATTTATTTCCAGCATATAGGGATACCCGCTTATCGCATCATAAATAAAATCAATTCTTACCACACCATCGCAATTAAAGATAGCATAAGCTTTTTTAGCAGCATCACTCACTTTTTCAGCAATTGATTCATCGGCGTTTGCTGGCGTTATTTCTTCACTTGCCCCATCATATTTGGCTTCATAATCAAAAAATTCTTTTTTAGAAATTATTTCAGTCATTGGCAATGCGATCACTTTTCCTTTTGATTTAAATACGCCTATCGTAAACTCCCTTCCCTTAATAAATTCTTCCACGAGTACCTGGTCGTCTTCCATAAAGGCTTTATCCAGTGCCTCCGGTAAACTTTTTGCATCGCTCACTTTACTCATGCCGATACTGCTGCCGCCATTATTTGGCTTTACAAAAACGGGCAATTTTAATGCCGTTAAAATCCCGGAAATTTCAACAGGTGTATTTTTGAAAAGATGTATCGACCTGGCAACCTTTAGTCCGCCAAATGCAGCCACTGCAACTGTATATCGTTTATTAAAAGTTAAAGCGGAAGTAGCGGCATTGCAGGACGTATAACGGATGTTGAGGCAGTCAAAATAGCCCTGCAATTTCCCATCCTCGCCGGGTGTGCCATGAAGGCCAATCAGCACTGCATCAAAGTTTATCTTTTTTCCATCTGCAATAATTGAAAAATCATTTTTGTCGACTGAAATTATTTCTCCACCTGGTGTGTTATAAAACCAGCCTGCGTTGTTGATATCAATCATATAACAGATCCACTTTTCCGGATCAATATTATTTTTAATAGTAATGGCGGATTTATAAGATATCACGGACTCCCCGGAATAACCACCGGTAACTAATGCAATTGTTTTCTTCATTGGAGAAAATGGGTTAATAAGGCAAAGAAACGAAATTTGTAGTTAGTTATGTATGTTGAGTTGTAAAGAAAAGCCGGTTTTGCAGCAAAAAATAAATCCTGCAATACCTTTTAAGACAGCTTCCTGCCCAGAGCAGGTAAATGATGACCCGGGAAACGGGTGCTTGTTTTTTTGCTGTCCGCTAATTGAAAATCTATTTTGGCAAAATATTTTACAGTACATTTCCATTATAAATGAATAATCCGGGTATTACCTGCTTTATCGAGGATATCAATACTTAACATATGTTCATTCGCCTCTATAAATCTGCCGGGTTGGGATAAAAATGATTCCCCCTGGTAAAATTCCTTTTTTTCAATAGTTCCATTTTTAAATTTGATCCGCGCAGATACCTCGGAAGGTTTAACAGGGATAGAACGCATTTTTATCCTGAGCTTAAAAATTTTTAAATAATCCCGGTTCTGGCTGCCAGCCACCAGGTAGCTTCCATCGCCCGCCAATAATTTAACCAATCCCTTTCCATTGCCCGGAATATAAATTCCGCTTTGCAGGATTGAAAGGGGTGTGAATCCTCCATTGCCATTGCCTTTCAGCAATAATCCATTCATTGCATCCAGCCGGCCTACTGAAACCTCTGTGCCATAATCATTTCCATTGATCAAAACATCGAGGTTTCCATCTCCGTCAAAATCATCTGCAATCATCCCGTTTAATACAGAAATCTGTGCCTGTTGCGGCAATGGAGTCATTGTAAACTTACCGTTTCCATCGTTCCGTAGATAACAGGATTGAAGCGTTGTTGCCTTTAAGCGTTGCGCACCTTTTCGAAGTTCTCCAGGAAAAATATCATCCATCGTAGCAGTGGCAAAGGAATTGTAAGTATTAAACCGCTTTCGCAAAGTGGGAAGCTTTTCTATGATATCATCTCTTCCATGGGCCGGAAACTCTTTTAACACACCATCCTTATCGGGAAGAAACAGGGAGGGTATGGCTTCATAGCCCCCATTATTAGTAAAGTCTTTTGCGGTTATGTAAACAGGGTATTGCTCACTTGCCTGGTAAATGGTATTTAATCCAACATTACCAACAATGTAATCAGTCCTTCCGGTGTGCCTGAAATCTCCCGCAACTATTGAATTCCACCAGCCCAATTTACCGCTTACGCCGGAAAGGGACGTTACATCTTTAAATTTTCCACCCACATTCTTTAAAAAAGTAATGGGCATCCATTCGCCGGTCAGTACCAGATCAAGTTGATTGTCGTTATCAAAATCTGTAAAAAGGGCATCACAAACCATCCCTATATTTTGAAGGTCCGGAGCTACTTCTGCCGTTACGTCCGTGAATTTTATCTTCCCTTTATCCGAATCATTTCTAAAAATAAAACTGCTTACAGGCTTTGGATACATCCATGGGTCAACGCGGCCAGATACAAAAAGATCGGGCTTACCATCCTTATTATAATCCATGGCCCGCACACAAAGTTTACTGGTATAATTAACAGGGAGTGCATCTATTGCAAGGGTAAAATCTCCTTTTCCATTATTTATGTACAGCCTGTCCTGGTAGTTTGTACTATTGCGCCGGTATTGATAACCTCCACTGGCAATATATAAGTCGGTACTGCCATCGCCGTTGGCATCAAAGAGCAGCAAGCCTGCATCCTTATATTTATTTGTGTCCAGGTCATTTCTCAACAGGTCTTTCTGTATAAATTTCCCATTTTGCTGTTGCAAAAAAACCATGGCAGGATTATTATTATTTCCCCCGATAATTATATCATCAATGCCATTGCCGTCGATATCGCCTACAGACAAAGCAGGGCAATATTCTGAAAGTTTATGCGGCAGGGTGTTTTGTATATTAAAATCAATAAAATCCAAATCCTTGTGCCTGTAGTCTATGCCGGTTTCCTGAGTTATTTCTTTAAATAACGGTTGCTCAATCAATTTTGCCTGTTCCCAGGAATAGGTTTCTTTTGCGTCAGTAATATTGACTTTCAACAATTGACCGGCGTGTATTTTTTTTAAGGTTTGCTTTTTTTCGCCAGGCCATTTAATGACAACCGAATCAAGCAGGATGGTTTTGCCTAACCCGAAATGGGCAATATTTTGATCAGTGGAGAGGTAGCCCCGGAAAGGTGTATTCTCGTAAGCCTGGTGTTTTACCCCATCATAATAGATATCTGCCCAGGCGCCAATACCATCGATATTTTTTTTATCCCCAATAAATTTGATTTGCAAAAAATGCGTAGCAGAATCGTTTTTTTTACGCGCTGTATTTTCATATAAAAATGCTTCATCATCGATATTATTAATCACCATGTCCATATCCCCGTCATTATCCAGGTCGGCATAGGCCGCGCCGTTGGAAAAGCTGGGTGTTGTTAATCCCCAGTCGGCGGTTACATCATTAAAGTTAATACCATCTTCATTTTTGAAAGCATAGTTATTCAATTTTACCACAGGAATTTTATCAAGCAGTTTTAAGGGCGATTCATAAGCGCCTGTTTCCATGCGGTAGGCAATAAAATCATGATCGGTTACATCCCTGGGAAATCCATTGGTAACAATTAAATCCCTGTAACCATCATTGTCAAAATCAACAATCAAAGGTGTCCAGCTCCAGTCTGTCTGGGCCACGCCACTCATAAAACCCGTTTCACTGAATACAGGCGCTCCGATAGAATCATTTTCCAATATTCTTGGTCCCTGGTTCAATTGTAATGTATTGCGTACGTATTGATATTGATAGTGATAAATATCAAAGTTTTGAAAAGTGTTATAGTTATTAGATCCGAGCATCATTTTTTTCCGGTAATTATCTTTTGGGTTCATATCCAGTTCCACCACATCAGACAGGCCATCGTTGTTGATGTCTATAATATCCTGCCCCATGGCATTGTAAGAGGTATGCTTAAAATAATCCCTGCTACGATTGGTAAATGTACCATCGCGGTTGTTGATATATAGAATATTATCCGACAAAAAATCATCACTTACATAGATATCTTTCCAGCCATCCCGGTTAATATCCGCAACGGTAGCGCCATGTCCCAGCCCATCAAGCGTAATACCTGCCTGGATAGAAACGTCGTCGAAAACGGGATGATTAAGGGCGGTATCCCAGTTATTACGGTACAACCTTCCCCTGCTTGCTCTAGCAGTTTTATTGGTGACGCCCTTGCCAAATTTGTTTTCATTAACCGCACCCGCTTCATTCACGGTAAGATACATATCCAGGTCGCCATCGTTATCATAATCAAAAAAATTAGCCATGGTGGATTGCACATGTATATCCAAACCATACGCTACGGCCATATCCTTAAAATGCGGCACCCCATCCTTATCTACTCCCTGGTTGATATATAATATATTACGCCTTCTGAGAGAATCTTTATAAATAGTATTACAGATGTAAATATCCATCAGCCCGTCATTATTAATATCAATGATGGATACCCCCCTGGCCCATCTGCCCGCCCCATCAACACCTGCCTTGCCCGATATGTCCTCGAATTTAAAATTACCCTTGTTCAGGTATAGCCTGCAGGGCACCATGTTTCCTGTAAAATAAATATCAGGTAGCCCATCATTGTTAAAATCCCCAATGCCAACACCACCGCCATTATATACATTCACAACATTTATGGGATTAATCGAATCGCTTTCTGTAATGACATTATTAAAAGTAATGCCAGAATAAGAAGAAGATATTTTTTCAAACAATCTGTTTTTTTTGTGGCAGGCAATCAACAATACGGGCAGACAAATAAATATGAATCGCAGGAATTTCATTTGATATTACTTGAAATGAGAAGGTGGTGTAAATGTAATAAGGAAAAGGGGTTTAATAAAAAAGGCTTCTTCTTTTGAAGAAAGCCTTTTTACAATAATAAATAATATTAATAACCCGGGTTTTGGGTTAAATTAGGATTTAGGGCTATCGCGCTTTGCGGGATTGGCAAAAGGGTTTTATCTGCCGTAAGAGATGTATTATATAACCCATGCTTCTTACCGTCATGAGTTGGCCCTGGCGCCGGATTGGGAACAGGTTCATAGCTTCCATCTATTGTACCGTTGGCATTTTTTATAAAAGGTATAGCCACCTCGGTACCTGCCCTGCAAACATTAAAAAAGGTGGAATATTCCCCAGTTAGTTCATGCCTGTATTCGCTCAATACCATTTGCAGTGGATCGGTGATCGCTACGCCCGGGGTTCCATCATAATTAGCGCTGTCTTTCATAACTGCAGGCGCTGTTCCTCCCCATGCCCTATCCCTTACTAATTTCAGGTCAGCCATCGCTCCCGGAATGTCATTGGTGCGCACTTTACATTCAGCCCTGCTAAGTAAAACTTCAGCGTAGCGTAAAAGTATTTGATTTTGATCTCCAAAAAGGTTGCTTTGACCAGCTGCATTTGAATTTCCTCCTGTAAGGTTTGGATCTCTCCATTTTTTTGCGCAATAATATCCGGTGCGGGCGCCATCATCTCCATACCACGGCCTGGTCAACGTTCCGATGGTGTTTAAAATTTTGCCATCATCCCCTTTATATATCGCCTTACCGGCGTTAAAACCCTGTTTCACCTGGTTATACCCTTTTAATCCACCAAGTATTTTGTTAATACCCGGACTTGCCAGGGTATCGCCGGGGCCTGCAATAGTAAGCAGCTTACGCTTATCGCCTGGTTGATATGAGCTCCAAAGCGCCGGGTTGCCATAATCATAACCCTGGCCGGTTAATTCCTGGGGCCAGCTAAAACTATCAATCCAACCCAATTCAGCTCCGGGTGGGTTCCAGCTTCCGCCCCAGTCTTGCGGATCCCCTGCTTTTTTCTCAAACTGAATTTCAAAAAGAGATTCATCATTGTTTTGATGATCGTATTCATTCGCATCGGCAAAGTTTACCATTAAGTGGTAGTTACTGAGCTCCGGACTATTAAAGGCAACTAAAGCGCCTGCATAATCTTTTAGCCACATACGGGCTGCACCTTCGAAAGCATAAGCTGCACCTTTAGTGGCACGGCCCAAATCAGCTGAGGCCAATTGTGATTTTGACAACAATAAACCTTCAGCGGTTTGCATATCTGAAACTACCTGCCCGAAAACTGAATCCCGGGAAGATCGGGGCTTTAGGCCAAGGTTTATTATATTGCTTGTATCTACTTCTATTGGAACGCCGCCAAAAGAAGCTGCCAGGTAATAAAAAGTCATACCTCTTAAAAAAAAGGCCTCGCCTCTTAACCGGTTTGACAACGCCTGGGTAATGACGCCTTTATTTGTTGCTGTCGTTATTACACCAATTGCCGTATTGGCTCTTGCTATACCAATATAGGATTGATTCCATAAAGTAGTAAGTCCGCCAAAAGTGGCCGGAATTTGATAATTGTTCCAAAATACATCACCGCCCCAGTTAAAAAAGTCATGGGTGCCGAAATTAGCCCTGTACCAAATACATTTTTTCAGCAGGTCACTATTCTGATATGTATCATAAATACCGTTTACCAGGGCGATAACATCTTCGGGTTTATTGAATGTGGCATCAACAGTACCTTGAAAAGTATTGGTTTGCGTAAGAAAACTTTTCTTACATGCCAATGGGATCACCACGATTACAAAAGCTATTATGAGGATTATTTTGCTTCTTTTCATATTGCTGTTTTTTTTAATTCTTAAATTTAAAATGCAACGTTTACACCAAATGTATAAAACCTGGATGAAGGATAGGTGCCATTGTCCACGCCATTTTGAGTAGCATTTCCTCCTTGTATCCCGATTTCCGGATCAAGCCCGCTATAACTGGTAATGGTGAAAAGGTTTTGTGAAGAAATGTAAATCCTCAATTTTGAGAGCATAAACCGGCTGGATATACTGGCGGGCAATGTGTACCCAACTGTGAAGTTTTTTAACTTCAGGAAGCTGCCATTTTCAACCCAGGCGCTGGATGGTACATTATTTAAAGTATTGTCATCATTTGCGAGCGCCCTGGAATACGTGTTTGAAGGATTGGTGGGTGTCCAGTGGTTTTGGAAATATTTCACACTAACGTTTTCAACCCCTTCAGAACCCCGCTTCTGAAAGCTTTGCAGGTCGCTTTGTACATAGTTGAGGATTTTGTTTCCATAAACCCCATAAAAGTACAGGTTGAAATCCCACGCCTTATATGTAGCGTCAAAGTTAATACCGCCGAAAAACTTAGGTTGCGGGTTGCCAATGCTTGTCCTGTCATCTGCATTTACCAGGCCGTCCCCGCTTAGATCTGCAAAATAGCGATCACCCGCTTTAGTGGCTGCCCTATAATATATGCCACCGGGTGCTTTAGCATTCAATGCATCGATCTGAGCCTTTGATTGAAAGATACCCAATGACTTATACCCATAAAATTCACCTACCGGCCCACCAACTACTGAACTGCTGAATTCATCCCATCCCTGCCCGGCTACGGTAATACCGTTAGATGTATTGGTAGGAAGGTTTGTTAAATGATCGATTCCTGAAGTAATACTGGTAAGCGTATTCTTAATTGTTGCAAACGTTATCCCCACCGTATAGTGAAAATCTTTTCCCCTATTGCTGTTATAACTAAGGGCGGCCTCGAAACCTTTGTTGTTCATACTGCCCACATTACGTGTGATAGAGGCATACCCGGTTTGCCGGGATGACTGGATGTTTAATAAGAAATCTTTTGAATTTCTGTTAAACCAGTCAACAGTAAGGTTTAATGCACCATGCATAAATGAAGCGTCCATGCCAATATCCGTTTGAATGTCTGTTTCCCATTTCAGTTTTGGATTAGCGGGTTGGCTTTGAGCAATACCATTCTGGTAAACTTTGTCAAAAGGATAGCCAAGGTTATCAGCACCATTGCCATTCACATTAGCCGCAAAATTTCCGGCATACAGCGCCTGGTATTGGAATGGTGAAATAGAACCCTGGTTGCCCACTTCGCCATAACTGCCCCTGATTTTCAGATCGCTTAGCCAGTCCACATCTTGTAAAAATGATTCGCTTTTCATTTTCCAGGCTATTGCTCCTGATGGAAATACACCGTATTGACTACTGGAGTCGAATTTGGAAGACCCATCCCTTCTTACAGTACCCGTTAAAATGTACTTGTCATTAAACTGATAGGTTAACCTTGCAAATTGGGAGGCTAATGTAATAATATTCTGGCCATTTCCAAACCGGTCAAATTGCAGATTGGTAACCTGGGCCAGATCACGTATAACGCCGTTTGGAGGAATACCGCCTCCTCCCATTAAAGTGTTTTTATTTTTTTGCGCAGAAATACCGCCCACGAAGTTTATTGTATGCAATCCAAAAGTTTTGTCGTACGATATGGTGTTCTCCCATACCCACTCAAAATTGTTATTTAAGTTCTGATGGTAATTTGCATTGCCAACAATTGCCCCGGTAAATCCCTGCAGAAATGCCCTGTTATCTGTAGGCTGATAAAAAGAGCCGGAAAAATTACTGACATTTACGCCTGCGTTGGTTTTAATTTTAAGTCCGTCAAATAGGGTAACCTCTAATGAAGAACTGGCCAACAAATAGTTAGTAATGTTTTTATATTGATTGGTCTCAATACTGTAAACGGGATTTGCAAACTTGAAGACGTTGGAGTTGGTGGGGTTATAAAAGCCATAGTTGCCATTACCATCTTTAATCTGGAAAGTTTTCCTGTTGCCACTATCTAAGGTAGGGGGGTTTACTGCTAACTGAAATAACGATCCGGTTCCGAAAGGATTGTTTGCATCCTGGTAAGAATATTTAATGCTGGTTGACGATTTAAGCCACTTAACAGGTTGATAATCCTGGTTAAGCCCTACTGTAAACCGTTTAAAAAACGAACCCAGTACAAGTCCTTTCTGATCATAATATCCAAATGAAACGGCCGATTGCATTTTATCATTTCCACCGCGGATCGCAACACTATAATTTTGTGTCAGGCCCGTCCGGAACAATGCGTTTTGCCAGTCCACACTGTGCAGTGCGTCCGGGGTATGCCATATCGGTAATCCGTGATAGGTGTGAGTTGAATCTGATGCCTCAACCTCATTAGACAGCGTGGCAAACTGCTGTGCATTTAAAATATCATACCGTTTTGGTTTACTCTGAACAGCTTCATACATATCTAAAGAAACCTGTATCTTGTTTTTTGAGCCTTTCTTGGTAGTTATTATCACCACTCCATTAGCCGCGCGAATACCGTAAATGGCTGTTGCAGATGCATCTTTCAACACATCTATCGAAGCAATATCATTGGGGTTGATATTATTAATACCCCCCGTGGTAGGATAACCATCTATAACGTATAAAGGATCATTACCACCACTGGCAAGGCTGCCTACACCCCTTATCAGCACAGACAAATTGCCGCCTGGCGAAGCATCATTATTTACGATCTGCACACCCGCAGCACGTCCCTGTAATGCCTGCGCTGCAGAAACAACAGGTACTTTTTCTATCGTTGCGGCATTAACACTGCTGATAGAACCCGTTATATCTTTTCGTCGCTGTGTACCATAGCCAATTACTACCACTTCATTGAGCGACCTTATGGTAGTTTCCAATTGCACATTAATACTCGTTCTGTTATTTACTTTTTCTTCCAGGCCGGCATAACCGATAGCCGTAAAAACCAGAATGGCATCCGGTGAAGCCGAAATGGAAAAGTTGCCGTTTCTATCTGTTTGCGTGGCGGTTGCCTTCCCCTTCACCTGAACCGTTACACTTGCTAAGGCAGAATCGCCTGCAGCTACCCTACCGGTTATAATCACCCCCTGGGCCGAAAGAAACTGAACAGAAAATAACATACCTAATAATAAAAAGCATTTTTTCGATCCTGATGGTTCAATTGCTGAAGAACAATTTCTCCATAACCGCAAGCAATGTTTCATAAGCATAAATTTTATATTTAAAAATCTGGAAGAAATCTTAACTTAAAAAATTCAATTTGTTTTGCAATTACTTTAGTTAAATATATGAGGGATTATCGAGGGATAAGGTAGCCAAATGTTGATTTTATAGTATCGTTAATGTCGCAAAGTTGTCTAAAAGTTGAATGCCGGGGATTTTTTTCCACAGATGTCTGGTTAGTATTTATTCATCTCACTACTTTAAACCAAATTTAAACTGTAGCCTTTCAATTTATATTTCTGTTACCGGTTTGGATTTTAAACGGAGATATACTTTAGGCACTTTAATTTTGTAAATAGCTGCTCGATTCAGCTATTTATTTTAAAAAGATAACGCCGATAATTGGTACAAGGATAAAACCGTATCACCGGCTTACCTTAAATAAATATCCATTATAAAATATAAAGTTCAGGATCAACAGTTAACAAAGGAAAAATCGGAAAAACCCGGGTATGCCATTTCATTATCCCCTGTTATTCCTCTAAAAACTTTTCAATTATATCATCAAAACTGTTAAGCCCAGAACCGGTACCAAACCACACATAGAAAAATAATATCGCTGTAAATGGTATTGACCCGGTTATTTGACAAACTGTTTTCAACATCGACCTTAACAAAACGGTATTGATGGTATTGTGCTTTGCAAAAAAGAAAATATCAACAATAACAACACTAAAAGCAACCCCGGATACATAACCGTAAGATTAAAAACTAACGTTTTGCAATTATAGTGAATTATCATAATGCTATTTTATCCAATCATGTTGAAAACAATTGTGTTTACCGGCTAATTAAAGAAAAGCATCCCGGAAGGGTAATATTATTTTAATTTCTTTAAAAAAATAAAGGGTTATGATAGGTAAGTGATGAAGGCTTTTTTATAAAATAAGGCACAGATAATGCCAAATGGTAACCCGGGAATATGTTACAAAAAAAAATAAAGTCTTTTTTTTATTTATAATATTTATCAGGTTAAAATAAACATCATTCAACCCCCTCATTTCCTGTTTGCAAAACAAATTTCCATTTGCCATCGGTCTGCCGCTTCCACACACTTACATAAGTTCCATAGATCACGGAGTCTTTATTTTTGGGTTTATAGGAATACACCCCATAGGTATACCCCAATTCACCCGATTTGGCAATGCTACCACCGTTGGGTTCCCAGGTCATTGTGTAGGATGTATCGTTTCCCTGGCTGATATAATCAATTGCTTCTACCCCAACAATGGGTACGGCATTAGGCCTTAGCAACACCCCTTTACCATCAATGTATTGCATTAATGCGTACTTCATTCCCTTTTCTTCGCTCAATTTAGAAAAGGCGCGGTCTGCCTCCATCATCTCTGTTTTATAATCAATAGCAACTTTAACAGGTTCCGGTTTTTTTGTAAAACATGAAGAAGCCAGGGCTGGCATCGCGAAAATTAGTAACACATTTTTTATATACCTGGTCATTGGTTAAAAAAAGATGATAATGATATAAAAAGGCGAAAGTATTTCTCAATACCCTCGCCATTGATGCAGGAAATATCACCTGCCTAATTAGCCTTTCGGCCATAAAATTCTTTGACAGCTATTTGTACTAAATATGTAATTTCTCTTTTTTGACCATTAATTCTTC
>JBDTVX010000034.1:0-21981 GCA_040007015.1 Ferruginibacter sp.
CTCCACTTATGGCAAGGGCACGGTACAGCGTACTATTCCGTTAAATCCTGAAAGTGAAACCTCGGTGTTTAACAAAAAGTCGGAAGACCTTGGTACTGTTAAACTGACACTTCAAAAGTTTTATCGTATAAACGGCGGCGCTACACAATTAAGAGGCGTAGTTCCAGATGTAGTTATACCAGACAGGATGGAACTTGCAAAAGCCCGTGAAAAGGATAATCCTTCTTCATTGAGCTGGGATGAAATTGCAAAGGCTGATTATAAGCCCTGGACGAGTACCTATAGCACGGGTTTGGTGGCGGCCACTGCTAATGAGCAGGTGAAAACCAATGTCACCTTTAAAAGAATGAGAGAAAAGATCGATTCTATAGATAAAGAAAATGACCGCGCATATTCGCTGAATATTGTTAAATACCAGGCCTCCCAAAAGCAATTAAAGGCGAGCTACAAACAACTGGAAGATCTATTGAAACTGACCAATAAACTGGATGTAAAAAACATTGCATCAGAAGACTCCGTACTTACAGCCGATAAAGAAAAAACTGAAAAGAATAAAAGATTTTTGAATTCATTGAAAGATGATATATATGTAGATGAGGCGGTAAAGGTTACCAATAAAATGATTACACAAAGCAATGTAGCTTTAAATCGCGGTGCGGTGGCTGAGCCAAAAAATTAATTGATAATTAATTAATTGATAATTGATAATTAATAATTGATAATTTTTTCAATCCACAACTTTGATGAATATCGCAGGAACTTCGCTGAGGATATTTTTCAATTATCAGTGGATAACTATCCATTCAAATACCGCTCGTCCATAATCCTTTTATGATGAGTAAAATGGCCGATGATCACAAAACCTAATTCCTCTACGGATAAAGAGTGATTACCGGCCTTGCCAGTGCGGGCAAGCATTTCAGGCGTAAAGCTGTCGTATAGAAACAAGATTGATCGTCTTACAGCAATAAATTCGGCGGTTAAACTTTCCCAGGTCCTTGTATGTGCATTTGATGCGGCGGCTGCATACTCATTTTCATCAAAAGATGGTAGTGTGGCATATTCATTTCTTGCAAAGCACAATGCACGGTATGCAAATATTCTTTCCGCATCAATGATATGTTGCAACATTTCCCTTAAGGTCCATTTTCCTTCCGCATAGGAAAATAATGATTTTTCTTCGGAAATAGAAGGCAAAAAATCTTTTATCACCTGCGATTGATTAGTGAAAGCAACCGTTAAATCCTTTTCTTTTACCTGGTCAAGATATACACGGAAATAGCCCGGCTGGCTGGTGGGGGATAAGTTTGACATATAGCGTATTTAGTATATAAGGTAATTAGTATATAAAGCATTATTCAGCATTTAGTGCTTACAGTCAACTGCTTTACATTACCACATTAGCATATTAGCATATTAGCATATTAGCCTATTAGCCTATTAGCCTATTAGCACATTAGCATATTAGCAAATTAGCACATTACCTGCATTATCCTTTTTTTAATTTTGTCATTTTTGGTTTTGGTAACACTTCTTTATTTATTTTTCTTTCACCTTTTAGCGTATCGGCTAATTTGATGGCTGAATAAGCATTTAATATGCCCCCCGTTTTTGATAGCTCGCTTAAAGGAACTTTTTCTTCAGTACCGGGAACGGTAACATCTTCTGCGGGTGCCATCGCAGATTTTTCAATTACATATTTTATCTGCGGCGCCGTAAGCGTAGGATAATATTCTAAAATAAATGCAGCGGTGCCTGCTACCACCGGACAAGCCATACTTGTACCTGACTCATTACCATAATTATTACCGCCGGGTAAAGTAGAATAAATTTGTACCCCGGGTGCAAACAGATCCACCCCTTCCTTGCCATAATTACTAAACCTGGCAACAATACCACCATTTTTTGGATCGCCGCTTGCACCTACCGTAATAAAGTTGGCAGCTTTTCCTTTATTATCTTTATATACCGGGTTTGGAAAATATTGAGTAGAATCGACATCTTTTGAATCATTACCCGCTGCAAGTATCAATAAAACACCATTTTCCCCGGCGTATTTAACCGCATCATCCACCCATCCTTTTTCTGGTGAAAGTTGCTTGCCAAAGCTCATGCTGATGATCTGCGCGCCATTATCAACTGCATAGCGGATAGCAAGTGCAATATCTTTATCATGCTCATCACCATTCGGTACGGCCCTTACCATCATGATACGCACATTATCGGCAATTCCATCTATTCCCTTATTATTGTTTCTTACTGCTCCTATGATCCCCGAACAATGTGTACCATGAAAAGGAGAAGACGCCATGATGTCATTGTTCCCATAAAAACGATCGTTTATATCCGTTTCATCATCCTGTACAATTTCTTTACGATATTCTTCCGGCGCAATGTTAGCCGCATCGGCTTTCCTGATCCTCCCGTCAAATTCGTCAATGATTTCCTTATTGGTAATATTATCGCCGTTATTGGCATAGTATAGTTGTGTTAATAATGCTTTTGTCCTTTTTGCATCTGCATCAGTAGCGGTATATTTCTCGAGGTCGTTAAAATTGTATTCTTCCTTTCCCAGGTCATTGGTGATAACCGAGTCGCCTTTTAAAAATCCCGGTAATAATTTTCTCAAAAAAGCGATTTCAAGAGGGTCTATATCTTCCAGTATTGCACGTTGTGCTTTTTTAAACAATTCCAGCTCTTCTCTATCTTCCGGTTTTAAAGAGGATTCTTCCGGCATTGAATTACCGTATTTCAATTTCAGTTTATTATACACACGTGCGGCTTCATAACTGTCCTTTGAAACATTACGGCCGTCTTTCCCACCCAGGAAATTCCATCCATGCACATCGTCTATATAACCGTTCTTATCATCATCTATACCGTTGCCAGGTATTTCCCGGGTGTTGGTCCACAAAACGGATTTAAGATCTTCATGCAATGTATCAATACCGCTGTCAATTACGGCTACCACAACCTGTTTACTTTTGAGTTTTTTTGTTTTTACAAAGGCATAGGCTTTATCCAGGCTTATGCCGTAGATGCCCGTACTGTCCTTATCCTGCAAATACCAGTTCTTAGGTAAAATACTCTTTGATGCCTGGGAAAATAATGCAGCTTCTGAAATCAGGAAGATGCTTAATAATAAAAATATTTTCTTCATGTGGGTCTTTTTGTGAATGCGCAATTTATCACAAAGGTGCCAAATACAGTTGCCGTTCGTAAAAGAACTATTATAAAAAGTAAATATTAACAGGATGTTACAGTAAAATGGGGTGTAAAAAATAGTTTTCCGGAAAACTAAAGGAGCATTGGATAGTATCATTAAATATTCCAAATACAGTGCTGCCGCTGCCACTCATTGATGCAAATACAGCTCCTTTTTCATACAGCTTTTCCTTGATGGCTTTGATTACAGGATATTTTTCAAATACGGGGTTTTCAAAATCATTTGTGACACTCTCTTTCCATAGTGTAACCGGTTGTGAAATGATCGTTTTAAGTAAATTATGCGTGCGATCCTTACCGGGTTCAACAGCAACAATCTTTAGTTGTGAAAATGCCCATTGGGTATTTACATGTATACCCGGGTTAACCAGTATGAGCCGGTACCCGGATAATACAACATTGGCAGGTTGTAGTATTTCTCCACGCCCGGTTGCTATACAAGGTTTATTGATGATAAAGAAAGGGCAATCGCTTCCCATTTGTAAAGCGTAAGAAATCAATTGGTCATTCGACAAATTGAGCGCATATTTTTCATTCAGTGCAATTAATGTAAACGCCCCGTCAGCAGAGCCTCCGCCTAAGCCGGCGCCCATGGGGATTGTTTTATGCAAATGAATTTTTACAGCCGGTAACCGGGGGAAATCTTTTTTAAGAATATGCCAGGCTTTAATGCAGAGATTATCCTTTTCTTCACTGTCTATGGTCATCCCGGAATGCGTAAACACTGGTGACGGCGGTTTGCCGGTATCTGCTAAATGAATTATTTCCAAAGCATCGTTTAGGGGAACAGGGTAAAAAACGGTTTCAATATTGTGATAACCATCGTCTCTTTTACCAGTAATATTTAAACCAAGATTTATTTTACAATTGGGAAAAACAAGCATTTTAATGAATAATGAATAATGAATAATTATCCACAAGCAATTTTCTTTCGATATTTGAAAGTGTAATATTAATTAATCAATTGATGATTGGAAACAATATTTAACCTAAGCATACAGCGATATTCATTAAGGTATATGTTATTTACAAAAAAAGGTACCGATTAAAACAATTATTAAATATTAATTATTAATTAACCTCTTTTCCTGCTTTTAATTTCATCCCTGATAGCGATGGCGCGTATGTAGTCTTCCTGTTCCAATACCTCGGTGAGCAGGTTGTTTAGTTCTTCAAGCGTCATCCCTTTTAAATCATCTCTGCCACCGGTTTCTGTTGTTACCGGAGACGTTGATTTTTTCTTTTTAGCATCCCCTTCCATTAGTATTCCTGCACTGTCCAAAATATTATCGTAGGTGAAGATGGGGCAGCCAAAGCGTACCGCCAAAGCCAGTGCATCTGATGTTCTTGAATCAATTTCCACCGTGTCGTTCTCACTGCTGCAAACCAGTTTGCTGTAAAAAATGCCTTCCTGGAGATCATTGATAACCACCTCATGAAGCTCAACATTAAAGGCCATCATGAAATTTTTCATCAGGTCATGTGTAAGCGGGCGGCTCGGGCTCATACGCTCCAGGGCAACGGCAATGGCCTGGGCCTCAAAACCGCCAATTACGATCGGTAATCGGCGTAAGCCATTTACTTCTCCCAATACCACTGCATAGGAATGGGTTTGGGTTATACTATGCGATAATGCTACTATTTCTAATTCAATTTTCTTCATAAATAATTTACGAAACTAAGTGTTTTTATGCAATTGTTAAACTGCTTTAATTGTTCGGTTTTCTGGCAGGAGATTTTAGTTGATCGGTCAGTTGCTTTTTGCCAGGGTTTTTATTTTTCTGAACCGGTTTATTTCCGTTTTTTATTGCAGGCTTTGCCGGTGTTGCTTCATAGGAGGTATCCGGAAATACCATGGTGGTGTCTGCCGTTACCTGGTTTTCATCGAACGCATTATTTTCGGAAGCAAGAGCGTAACCGGGAGGCAATCCGAGCAAAGAATCCGGTATCTTTTTAGGTTCAATGGTAAGAACTAAGAATTCGGAAGTATCATTTTTGTTTTGCTCCATTTGCATGACCAGTTTTATTCCCAATCCAACTGAAGAGCCGTTGGTAAACAACGGAACCATCTGAACCGACGTGTATTTTTCCGGGATTTTATACTGCAGGGAATCCGCATACCAAAATGTTGCCATTACGTTTGTAGAAGGCAATCCCCTTATTTCGGCAGCAGGTATTGTGAATGCTGAGCTTTTGTAGCCGAGCAGGATAGCATTTTTTTCTGGTAAAGCCACCATTAATTTTTGAGAATTAATAATATCATTCCCTGATTTTTTAAGACTGTCGATCGCGTATGTTTTATTACGATTGGTTATTTTATAGAAAACCCCATTTTTAAAATCCAAAATTAAATCTTCCTTATTATTGGATTTAGAAACCGACGGCGTTACCAACACCTTAATCTTTTGGTCTCCAAACAATACTTCCATGGTACTATTCTCCTTTTCCATTGAAGAAGATATCCTGTAAGTAATTTTTCCTTCAAAATTATCCTGGGACTTAGCTTTTAAACAAAAAAAACAAATCCCCGCCATTACAATTCCTTTACGCATACAAACCATTTCAACAAAAATAGAAAAGAAAAACCTCCCAATCAATTGGAAGGCTATAAATATTTTACTTTTCTAAATTTATCAGGAAACTCCTTTTAATTTTTTAACCGCTTCAATGATCTTTGGCATTACTTCAAAAGCATCTCCAACAATGCCGTAATCAGCCGCTTTGAAAAAAGGCGCTTCGGGATCTTTATTGATCACCACAATTGTTTTGCTTCTGTTTACACCCGCCAAATGCTGGATTGCCCCGGAAATACCAATGGCAAAATATAAATTAGGAGCGATGGCAATACCGGTTTGGCCAACATGCTCATGATGCGGCCTCCAGTGTATATCCGCCACCGGGCGGCTACAGGCTGTTGCTGCGCCCAGTAATTTGGCAAGATCGGTTACGAGTGCCCAGTTTTCCGGGCCTTTTAATCCACGTCCGCCGCTTACCACTATGTCCGCTTCGGTCAATGGTACTTCGCCTGCAATTTTGTTGATAGCAGATACCTGTACTTTTGCCTCTTCGATGGTAGCCGCAAATTCCACTACTTCAGCAACTCCTTCTGTAGTTGTGACTGACCATGAGTTAGGGTTAAGGGAAATAATTTTTACTGTTGTATCGACCGATACATTTGCAAAGGCCTTACCGCTAAATACATTTTTCTTTACCACAAATCCAGTGGCCGTATCGGGTAATGACACAGCGCCGGATACCAGTCCTGCTTTCAGCCTTGCGCTTAAACGGGGTGCAATTGCTTTACCACTCAGGTTATTGGAAAATACGATAACCGTAGCACCTGTGGCAGTAGCAAGTTCTGCAATTAGATTTGTAAATACCTGTGTATCCAACTGATCCAGTAAAGGGTTTTTTATAGTATGTACTTTTTTAATACCATAATTCCCCAGGGCAGTTAAATCTTCGGTAACAGAACCCAATATAATTGCTTCCGCAGAAATTCCCAGTTGCTCCGCCACTTTAGCGCCATAACACGCCGCTTCAACAGATGATTTCCTGATTTGGCCATCGGCCTGGTCTAAAAAAACTAAAACGCTCATAATAGATGAATAATTAATAATGAATAATCAATAATGAATATTAGCTATCCATTATTATTTGATTCTAAGTTTAGTTGTTTTGACGCTTGATACAAGCATTTTTAATAATTCTTCGCAATCCTTATTTAGTGAATCATACATTTTCTTTGTGATAAAATCAGTGGCAAATAATAGATCCAGCCAATACGTTGCTTCATTTGCTTCTTTTAACCCGATGCTTAACTTATGTATAAAATCTTTACCGCTTTCCGCATATTCAGACTCCCTGATGATGGCGCCTATTGATGTTCCACTTCTGATTAATTGCTGAGATAAAATATATTCGCAGTGTTCCTTTTTTAGGTACTTGTACAAATTCACGATTCTGACAGCGAATTGAAAACTTTTCACTTTCAATATATTCTCTTTCATAAAGTGTAGATTAATTGATTAATTAATAGTATGGACCTTTAAATTAAAACATAACCAATTAATCAAATGTGTATTCATTATTAATTATTCATTATTAATTATCAATTAAATCACCTTCGCTTCTTCGTGCAGCAGCCTCACCAGTTCTTCGGGATGATCTGCTGAAACCAGCTTCACGCCTGCTTTTGCGGGTGGAAGATCAAATGATGCTATAGAAGTAAGTGTATCCGCAGCAACAGGCTCCACTACTTTCAATGGCTTGCTCCTGGCGCCCATGATGCCTTTCATATTAGGGATGCGTTGTTCGGCAACTCCTTTCTGGCAACTCACTACAACGGGTAGCCGCACTTTATCAGTTTCTTCGCCACCTTCAATTTCACGGACAATGAGGGCGTTATCTTTTTCCAGGTCGAATTTGATAGCAAGCGAAACATAGGGCATATCAAGCAATTCTGCAACCATTCCGCCAATGGAAGATCCATTATAATCGATCGTTTCCTTGCCGGTAAATATAAGGTCGTAGCTACCTTGTTTGGCTACCGCCGCAATTTGTGAGGCGATATAAAAACTATCATGACTATCTGCATTTACACGGATAGCTTCATCCCCGCCCAATGCAAGGGCTTTCCGGATGATGGGATCACAATCCGGAGCGCCTACTGTTACCAGGTGAATGACGTCAGCCTTGCCAGCTTCTTTGAGTTCGAGCGCCCTTACCAGGGCATACCATTCGTCATAGGGGTTAATGATCCATTGTACACCTTCGGCAGCGAATTTCGTATTATTGGCCGTGAAGGCTATTTTTGCAGTGGTATCAGGTGTCTTACTGATACAAACCAGGATTTTCATATGTAAAATTTAAGAACAGAAAATAAGTTGTTTATGCAACTATTAACAAAGATAAGATTTGTAACTTTAAATTGAATATAAAACCAAAAAAAAATTACCGGATGAGCAGGATAGAAAAATTATTGGAATATATGAAGACCGCTGATAAGGACAGTTTTCTGCAACATGCGCTGGCACTGGAATACATCAAGATCGGTGAGGATGAAGAAGCAAGGAACCTCTTTAACGAACTTTTGCTGAGGGAGCCTACCTATGTTGGTTCCTATTATCATTTGGGTAAATTATTAGAGCGTGCAGGAGATTTTGATAAAGCCATCCGGATCTATAAAAGAGGCATGGAAGAAACCAAAAGAGCAGGGGACCATCATTCGTACAGTGAATTGCAGGGGGCGCTGGAGGATATTGAGGAGTAGAAATCCCGGGCGGCCCAACCCTATCGTCGCCCGAAGGGCAATGTCATTTAGTTAAGCTCAGGAGGAGCACCGTGTTTATAGTTAATCATTATTTTTAATGCGCTGGCTCCGTAGGTACCGCGTAATTTACGTGGCAGCTACGGAGCCAGATTCAATAATTGATATTTGTTTTCTATAAACACGATGCCCCATGCGGCAAAATCTCCCGGCTAAAGGTCTTCGTCCTAAATGGGGCGAAATATCTCAGCTACCCAATTTCGACCTTTCGGCGCTGGGCAATTAAGAACGGAACAATCCAGTTCACAGGATACAGTATGCGCTATAGCCATGAACAACTCAAACTCATTTCCTGATTTTCATTATTTTTGCAGGGAATGAAACATCTTGCAGCGCTTAATTCATTTTTCTGGAAATACCGGTCCCGTTTATTGTTAGGTATTTTCTTTATTATACTCACCAATTATTTCAGGATACTTGCGCCCCAATTAACCGGTTATATAGTAAATGCTGTTGTAAATAAAGCAGGTCAAACCATCCACCACCAACGATCCACCACCAACGAACAACGAACAACGATCAACCCCCTAAGCCCTAAAGACCAACCCCCAACCTTCCACTCTCCACCATCAAAAGAATACGATTTTGTTGTTCAAAAGATCATCTCCCGATTGGAAACCAGCAGCTTCAGCAAGCAGATATTGTGGTGCAGCATCACGTTGCTCCTATTGGCGCTGATCAGCGGCGCCTTTATGTTTTTAATGAGGCAAACCATTATCGTAATGAGCCGCCTGATCGAATACAGTCAAAAAAACCAGGTATTCAATCATTACCAGCAACTGGATACCAACTTTTATAAAACGCATAGTACCGGTGACCTGATGAGCCGCATTTCCGAAGATATCAGCCGGGTAAGAATGTACACCGGTCCGGCTCTGATGTATTTTATCAACCTCGCCGCAAGCCTTGCATTCAGTATTTATTTTATGCTGCGGGCCAGCCCAAAGCTCACCCTGATCGCCTTATCGCCCTTACCTATACTCGCTGTTACTATTTATTTTGTAAATACCATCATTAACAGGAAAAGCGAACGAATACAGGCGCTTTTAAGTGATCTTACCACCAATGCCCAGGAATCTTATAGCGGCATAAGGGTGATTAAATCTTTCGTGCAGGAGAAAGCCATGCTGGGCTTCTTTACCGCCAACAGCGAGGAGTATAAAAAAAACGCGCTGGGACTCGCCAAAACAGAAGCCATCTATTTTCCCAGTATCGGCCTGATGATCGGGATGAGCACTCTCATCACCATCATGGCAGGTGGCCTGGATGTTGTGAATGGGGTTCCGGGCGCCAGCGTAGGCACTATCGCGGAGTTTGTATTGTACATTCAAATGCTCACATTCCCGGTAAGCGCTATTGGCTGGACGGCCAGTATGACGCAACGCGCGGCTGCCTCGCAGAAACGGGTAAACGAATTCCTGCAAACCACTCCCGCTGTACAGGAACCCGTAACCCCCTTAAAGCCTTTTCTTAATACCAGCATCTCATTTACAAATGTTGATTTTACCTACCCGCATACGGGCATACATGCGGTTGCTGATTTTTCACTGGAAATACGGAAGGGTGAAAAGGTAGCCATCGTTGGTAGAACCGGTTCAGGAAAATCCACCATCGGCCAATTACTCCTGCGCATGTACGATGCGCAGAAGGGATTGATATTGTATGATGGCGTACCGGTTAATAAAATAGACCTCAACTGGTTACGAACGCAAATAAGCTATGTGCCCCAGGATGTGTTTTTATTCAGCGAAACGGTACAAAATAATATTGCTTTCGGGGTGGATACCACCAGCTTTGATGCCGTAATAAAAGCGGCCAGACTGGCAAGTATACATGAAGAAATAGAAGGGTTTACCAATAGTTATCAAACGATGATCGGTGAGCGGGGAGTAACCCTTAGCGGCGGACAGAAGCAACGCATTTCCATTGCCAGGGCATTGGTAAAAGATCCCTCGGTCGTAATTTTCGACGACTGCCTGAGTGCGGTGGATGCAAAAACCGAAAAGGAAATATTAAATAACCTCAATGCCTGGTGGAAAGATAAAACTGCCGTGATTATCACCCACCGTATCTTTTCTTTGCTGGAATTTGACAAGGTAATAGTGCTCGACGATGGAAAGATCGTGGAGCAGGGCACACATGCCGGTTTATTGCGGCAAAACGGCTATTATGCCGAAATGTATGCCAGGCAGCAGGAGCAGGATCTAAGTACTTAGTACCAGGTACTTAGTACTGAGAACTCAGAAGGTTTATTTTGCTATTTCAAAAACAGCTATATCTTTGCCCAGTATTTAATTTATTGATTTACCCGGACAATCTAAAAAATTTCAATTGTGGCGTACGAAAACAACGATAAAAAAATGGAAAGCGTTTACAGCAAACGCATCAGGGCTGGAAAACGTAGGACTTACTTTTTTGATGTAAGAGAAACACGTGGAAATGACTATTACTTAACCATCACAGAAAGTCGCAAGCGGTTTGATTCTGATGGTTACGACAGGCATAAAATTTTTTTATATAAAGAAGATTTTAATAAATTTATCAAGGGCCTGGGAGAAGCGATTGATCATGTGAAAACAGAATTAATGCCTGATTTTGATTTTGATGCATTTAACCACGACACGCCTTATGAAGGTGAAGAGGGCCAGCAACCAGTCATTGCGGTAGAAAATACGGTTACCGAAATCCCTGTCGAAACAGTGGAAGAAATAACACCTGCTGCAGCAGAGCATCCCGCGCCACCGGATAACGGCAGTACCGAAGAGGTAGACAAATGGTAGCAGCCGGCAAGAGGTAGGGGAAATAAGGTGATGAGGTATAGAATTATATAAAGTAGGTAAATGTATAAAAGTACATATAAGCCCGGTCAGCAAATGAGCGGGCTTTGTTTATTATATTCCCTGGTGCCCATATTTATAAAATTATAATACAATATTTTTCAGCCATGTTGAATAACACCAGGTAGTTTTTGCCTCAGAATGATTTTGTTTGATTTCCTCGTTTAAACCCTTTAAAAGGCAGGCTTTTATCCGTAGAAAATTTCATTTATATGGTTGCAATTAATAAAAAAAGAAGACATATATATTTATTTATGACTTTAATTTTTTGTGCCATTTATATTTTTTGTTTCTTGGAATATTGACTTATTTTCCTTATTTTTGACCTCTTAAAAATAAGAGATGGTTCTTTATTAATTTCTCATTGCACCCTGATTCAATCTTACAAAAAACTTACACCACATTGTTTGACCTAAATATGCTAACTCTTATGATTTCTACCGACATCATCTAAATCGAAATTATGATAGGATGGTTTGCTTTTTATAACGGTTCAATTATCTCTGATTCGTTTCCCCAAAAAGTATGGAATATTATTTGTAAAGACATTGTAATAACTATATAATAATTATGTATAAACAATATATAAATTTGCTTTTATTGGTTTCAATTATCATTTGCATTGCTTCGTGCACCAGTACCAAAGAGACCACTTATTTTTTTAATGCAAATGATACAACTATCCTCTCAAGGATGGAAGATACTATTTCGCCGGTTATACAAAAAAATGATATTTTAAGTATCACCATAACAAGTCTAAATGCGGAAGCTTCATCAATATTTAACCTTACCAATAATACAAATACCAGTACTGTTACCAGTGCAGGAAGTTCCCAAACCGGTTCAGGATACCTGGTGAATTCTGATGGTAATATACAGTTACCGATCCTGGGAAATTTCCTGGTGGCAGGTTCTACCAGGAAAGAAGTAAAGGATTTGATTACTGCAACGCTCCTTCAAAAAAAGCTTTTGATAGATCCAATCGTTACCATTCGGCACCTTAATTATGAGGTTACGGTGATTGGTGAAGTGGGTAAACCAACCGTGATAAATGTTCCCAGTGAAAAAATATCCCTTTTAAAAGCATTGGGCCTGGCCGGCGATATTACCATTTTCGGTAAAAAAGACAATGTGTTATTAATAAGGGAAATTAGTGGTAAAAGGAAAGTTAAGCGTGTTGACCTTAATTCCGCCAGCTTTCTTACATCTCCATATTATTATTTGCAACCAAATGATGTGGTATATGTAGAAGCAAATAAAACTAAAGTGGCCAGCAGCAGTTCTTTCAGGCAGTTGCTGCCAATTATTTTATCAGGGTTATCTCTTATTTTATTTGCGCTGGACAGAATTCTAAGATAATATAAAGGGGTTAAATATAAATGCAGAATAAACAACATAGGCCGGGTGCTCAAAATAAAGAGGCGCTCAACCTCCAGGTAATTACAAAATACCTGGCTTACTGGCCTTTTTTTGTGCTTTTTTTATTACTGGCCATAGGTGGCGCTTATTTCTATCTGGGATATGCCATACCCAAGTATGAGGCAAATGCCACGATCCTGATCAAGGATGAAAAAAAGGGAACTGAAGATACCAGAGCGGTGGAATCATTTAACCCGATCAGTAATAAAAAGATCATTGAAAATGAGATTGAAGTGCTGCAGTCAAGGAGCCTGATGAATGCAGTGGTAAAGACGTTGCATTTGTACGCACCCATATTCCAGGAGGGTAAAATCAAATCAATTTCTGCCTATCAGATAGCGCCTATACTTGTAGAAGCCGTAAACCCTGATTCAATCGTTAAAACAGGAAAAATAAACCTTGAGTACGATGCAAAAAAAGGGATCGTTTTGCTTAACAAAAGTTTTAGCAGTGTTATAAATAAATGGACACAGACTCCCTATGGCGTTCTTAAATTTATACACAACGACAAATATGTGCCAAGCACTCAAAACAGGCCATACTACTTTTTTCTTGTTGAGCCCAAAGATGTGGCGAGCCAGATCCTGGCCAGTTTAAAAGTATCGGCTATCAATAAATTATCGAGTGTAATTAATTTAAGTTACCGGGATGAGATACCACAGCGCGCCGAAGATATATTAAATGAGCTCATTATTGCTTACGGAAATGCTGCATTAAATGAAAAAAATACATTGGCAAAAAATACACTTGCTTTTATTAAAGAGCGGTTAAGTGTTGTTTCCAAAGATCTTGATTCTATAGAAGCCAGGTTGCAACAATACAAATCTGGCAGGGGGGCCGTGGATATTGGCAAACAGGGCCAGCTCTATTTGGAAAGTGTTACCGCCAACGACAGGAAGCTAAGTGATTTAGACCTGCAGGTTTCAGCGTTGAACCAGTTAGAACATTATGCAACGTCGCCGGGCAGTTCGGGTATGCCACCATCATCCTTAGGCGTAAACGATGCCTCACTTACCCAGCAAATGAATAATTTAAGCACCCTTCAGCAGAAGTATGACCAGCTAAAGGGAACTGTAGCAGAAAACCACCCTGCCTTAACTTCAATAGCAAACCAGATCAGTCAGATAAAACCAACTATCCTAAGCAATATCCAGAGTCAGCGTAAAAATCTTGAAAAAAGCAGGAGTAGTATATATACTACCAGCGGGGTATATAACAGTATGATTTCGTCTATCCCCAAAAAAGAAATGCAATTGGTAGAGATTACGCGGGATCAAAATATTAAAAACGGCATCTACTCTTTTTTACTGCAAAAAAGAGAGGAAAGCGAACTTACCTTAGCCTCATCCATACCGGATAGTAAAATAGTCAACTATGCGCAATCGAGCGGAAGTCCGGTAAGTCCTAACAAGATGATGACCTATTTGATGGCTATTGCTTTTGCGCTGGCATGTCCTACCTTATTTATTACGGTCCGTGAATTATTTAGTCCAAAAATACTTTACCGGAGTGAAATAGATGCTTTGACAACCATCCCCGTTATAGGAGAAATAACTTTCAATAAAACAAAGACGGCATTGATTGTGAAGGCAGGCAAAAGAACAATCATGGCGGAAGAATTCAGGAAAATAAGGGTTTCTCTTTTATCGCTGGGTATTGATGCCCTGCATAAAAAGATCCTTATAACTTCCAGTATTTCAGGTGAAGGTAAAAGTTTTGTTGCTGCAAACCTCGCTACCAGTATATCCCTGACCGGTAAAAAAGTAGTGCTGGTCGATTTGGATCTGCATAATCCCGGGCTTGGGAAATTTTTTGGTATAAAAGAACAATCCGGGGTAAGCGATTACCTGGTCGGCAAAAATGAACCGGCACAGATAATTTATCAAATACCGGGAAATGAAAACCTGTTTTATATTTCATCGGGCCCCTTGGTTCCGGATTCTTCCGAGTTATTGGAAAATGGTAAAATACAAACCCTCATTGCACAATTAGATACTGACTTTGATGTTGTGGTCATTGATTCAGCCCCTATTGTTTTAATAACAGACGCTTATCTTTTGTCTAATCTTTGCGATGCTACCTTGTATGTAATAAGACATATGCTTACCCCTAAGATGCTTATAAAAAGAATTGATGAGAACATGGGCGTCAACCCTATAAAGAACCCTGCCATTTTATTCAATGGCGTAAAGGCAAGAGGATACCTAAGAAGTAATTATGGCTATGGATACAATAATTATGTATATGGCTATGATACAGAAAAAAAGAAGAAATCAGTTATATAAACATATTTTGGCTCTAACAGCTTTTAAGTTTTAGGGAATTGTTGGAAACTCCAACAGGGTGAATTCAAATCCTTAAAAAATACACATGATCTGATCCTTGAGATTCTCCCTATTTTTTTTGAATTGAAAAAATTAACCGGTGAAAGGAAATTAGTATGCCCTGTAACCTAAACCGCATTGCGGCAAAAGATTAGCTAACCTGTTATCGAAAAAATAAATTAAAAATTATTACCCGCTCAAACTGCATCGCAAATTCCACAGGAAAACAATAAGAAGATCGCCGTTGGGCCATTTCCATCCTATTCGTATTTGTATTCATTTCGGGTGCAGAAAAAATGGCTGTTATTAAACAAACAAGTTATGTGTGATCAACTTTGTTTACTGGTTAGAAAACCGGCAGTCATTAAAAATGAGGAAATAGTGCAAATGCAGGATCTTACGAATAAATATTAAAATGTGAAGCTGGAAAAAATAATGGTGAATCCGAATGAATGGGGTAAGGCTACCATGTACCCCGCATGAATGAAAAATTTATTTCTGCCAAAAATACCCAAATCAAATTATCACTTCCTTCATTGGGTTACAGGATGGTGGCGGAAATAGAGAAATCGAATGTTAGTTTATTCAATTACAGGTATAACAAGAACAAGCCTTGCTTTGGTGATTATAGATACAGCATTCCTTATCATTCATTAAAGCCGCTATTGACTGAATATTGTTTACCTTTATTGAACTTTCCACCGATGGGCGAATTATTGTTCAGGGAAAGTAATTCAAATATTTTTTTTTGTATTCTATTCAGAAAATACACAAATTAAAATTTACAGTAATAATCATTCTTTTGGGCTTTCCATTATTTTTGCTTTTTATATGATGACCTTCCACCATAATGAGGTGCGATTGGGCGTATTAATTGTTTGGTAAAGTTTCCGGAAATCCAGTTTATTTAAATCTGGGAAATAGTATAAAATTTGGAACGTTTTTGCAAATAAGAACATTGTCCGGATTCAACAGAAAAAGAAGAAGCTGTTTAAAAATGATTCGCAGGATTTCTTATAATAGGAAAAAGGGAACGGTGGAGTCACCAGCCACGGCGACGCAGAGCGGTTGTTGTGCTTGCCAACCGCAATATGGCAAACCCAATTCTTATTTTTAAACAGCTTCCAAGATGATTAGATATCATAAAAAAATATTTTTCTTTAGGGTTTTTGAATCATGGTTCAATTACGAATATAGGTTTTCGAATATATTTTCTCTGAATGTATTCATGCATGTAAAAAACAGTAACCATAAAAAAATTGCAGGTGTACAAAATATTTCTCATACCATCGAACTTGATTTGGAACAGGATACAAATGAAATTTTTTCTAATTTTTCCAAACAGGTCAGGCAACAGGTGAAAATTGCAGAGAATGAAGGAACCCGTTGTTATTTTCACCAGGAAATAGACCGCTTTGCTGATTTTTTTAATGATTTTGCAATGAGAAAGGATACCTATACCACAAGTAAAGAGAAGATAATGGAATTAGGAAATTCAGTTAAGCTTAGCTTCGCGGAAAACAAGGGAGAGATACTTGCCGCACATAGTTACCTGGTAGATGAAGATATAAAAATCGTGAGGCATCTTCACTCGGCAACAAAAAGGCTGGATGAGCATTTCGACCGGAATTTTATAGGAAGGGCTAACAAATTCCTTACAGTAAAAGACATCCTGTATTTTAAAGAAATGGGATTTAAGATATATGATTTTGGCGGATACGCCATGAATACAGAAGACGAAAGTTTGAAAGGTATCAATAATTACAAGTTATTGTTTGGAGGAAAAGTTGTTCCCTGTATCAATTATTATTCTTATAGTTACTGGTTTTTAAAAAAGCTGTCAAAACTGCTGGGGCTTTCCGGCAAATTATAATATTGAATTTTTAATTACTTAATTCTGAAACTATCCATTTTAAAACAAACCTTTATGAATTTTAGGCGGTTGTACAATAGAGGTTGTTGTGTGATGCAGTGGAGTATTGGCTTTTCCCGCGGTAATATTGAACAGATTATAAGAGATAAAAATTGTGCTTTATCTTTTAAATGGACGCCTTTAACCGACAGCATTAAATCCATCGCGGATCCGTTTATTTTTAAAGACGCCGGGGGAAATATTAACCTGGTTTATGAAGATTTTTCTATGATTGATACTTCAAAGTATGGCAAAATTGTGATGGCCGCCGTGGATAATGAGTTTAACACAACCGGGAATAAAGAAATACTGGATACTAAAAGCCATTGCTCCTATCCTTTTGTATTTGTTGAAAATGATAAGACCTACATTATCCCGGAAACAAGCCACCAGTGCAAGGTATCCGGATACGAGTATGATTTTGAAAACAAATGCCTGATCAATGAGCGCATCATCATAAATGACCTTCCCCTGCTTGATTCTACCATAGTTAAATACAATAGCAAGTATTGGTTGTTTGCTTCATTGAGCGGTAACGGAATCGATCCGGGCAGGCTGAATATTTATTATGCGGATAGCTTGTTTGGTACCTATCAGCCACATGCCAATAACCCGGTAAATATGAATGTAGATGGCTCAAGGCCAGCCGGCAACGTCATCCAGGTAGATGGCGAATTATACAGGCCGGCTCAAAATTGCGGACAGCATTATGGTGAATCAATAACAATCAACAAAATTACAAAGCTTTCGGAAAACGAGTTTTCTGAAAAGTTTCATTTCAGGATAAAACCTGATAAAAGCAGCGAATTTAATTCGGGTGTTCATACCATTAATGTGGTGGATGATATCATAGTAATTGATGGAATAAAAATGATCTTTAAACCATTGACGAAGTGGATGCTATTTTTTAAGAAGAGAAATAAAAAAATCAATATCCCGTTAGAGGACAACCATGAACCGGCAATTTAAATATTATTTACAGGTTTCACTGATCGGTTTAGCTGTCATTATATTAAACCTTATTTTATTTATCCCGGGTTTTTTATTCGGAGAAAAAATACCGTATAAATCTTACCTGGCATTTTGGGTGGGCTTAAATGCATGCTGGCCTTTAATTTCATTTATCAGCAGGTCTTATTCAGATATTAATATTATTAATTTTGAATGGATTAGGAAGCAAATGGTACAGGTTTATTTGCTTTGGGTAATTGCTGTAGTTTGCTACCTTTTTTTGCTGGTTAAATTTGGAATACCCGGTTACTTTATTTTTCTTACCTTTTTGAATTTTATGCCGGGCCTGGCATTTAACCGTTTTCTATACCTGGGAATACACTGCCATTTTAAATCTAAAGATATCTTTTTAAAAAAAATTATCATTAACTGTTATAATGAAACTGAAAAAAAGCTGGAAAATTATTTTAAAGAAGAGGGTATTCATTCTCTTTTATTAGGGTTTACCGAAGGTGAAGATAATGTAACGGAATTATCAAAATATCCCATTTTATCAAATATTAATAACACCCTGCAGGTCGCTAAAGATCTTGAAGTTCGGGAGATATTTTCCACTATTTGCCGGAGCAAGGCGATGAAATGGAAGTTTAAATTTTAGAAAACTGGCAGGCAATACATTCATTCCGTTGGGATAAATTTAGACTCCCTGTCAAGTGTTTAAAAAATAGGAATAAAAAGTGACTGGATTACTTTATGTATTTTCATCACTATCACAACAGGGATTGGGTATACAGGGAAAATAAAAAATCCATGTGATCCAGAAGGGCGAAGCCATGCAAACGAAACCTGCCGGGCAAATTAACCCGCACTTTAATAGTTCGTTTATTCTCTTTGGATGGCTTCGGCAACCCGGTCCAGTAAACGTTTTCAACTATTTGACCCGGGAAAAATTACATAACCTGACCCATGCACGTATCACTATAAACAATTTTCCACTGCCTGATTCTGACATCATATTTAAATACAATAACAAGTATTGGCTGTTTTGCTGCATTAACCGCATTGGGATTGTTCCCGGCAGACTAAATATTTATTAAAATTGCAAGTACCGCGTCGCTTGATAAAAATAGGAGCAGGGCATTACGAACCAGGGTAGCGAAGCTGTGGTTCCTTTAAAAATTACTATTCAATACCAGGGTCACGGCCACAGGGCCAATACCGTCTTTGCCCTTTTATAGGAGATGCATAATGGTCATCCGCAATAATACGGACAATTTAAATAAGCATATTTAAAACACCGATACTCACAATAGAATGTCCCGAACTTTAAACACCATTCGAAATGCCAGAATAAATTTGTTGTTCTATATTATACTGTTTTTTGTCTCCCTTTTTTCCAGGAAAATTTTTATAGTTCTTCTGGGAAATGACCTGGTAGGGTTGAATTCAACATTACAAAATATTCTCGGGATACTCAACCTGGCGGAACTGGGGGTATGGTCAGCTACGGCTTATTCGTTATACAAATACATTCATGATAAAAATCATGAAAAAATAAAAGACGTTGTAACGGTATTCGGCTACTTCTATAGAGTAATTGGTTTTATAATATTAGGGGCAAGTTTGATACTGGCTGTTTTTTTACCGCTGATATTTAAGAATAGCGGGGTGAGTATTTATTTGATCATTGCCGCTTTTTTTACTTTCCTGTATTCAAGTTTGCTGGGGTTCTTCTTTAACTTTAAGCAGATATTGGTAGTTGCAGATCAGAAGAATTACATAATAGTTACCATCTCCAATACAATACTGGTAATAAAAGTATTGATGCAAATTCTCTTTCTTTATTTGTTTGCAGGCAATTTTTATCTTTGGCTGGCATTGGAAATTGTTTTTGCTACAGTAAATACTTTCTTCCTTAATTTTTATGTTGCCAAATATTATCCATGGTTAAAGCTGAAGAAATTCAATAAAGAACTGCTTCAATCACATAAAATTTTATTAAGAGATATAAAAAGGATGATCTCGCATAAGTTTGCCGGGGTTGTTGTATTACAAACGGACAACCTTTTTATTTACATTTTTGCAGGATTGGTTCAGGTTACCTATTACACAAATTATACGTTGCTGATAACAAGGATTGTAAACCTTTTAAATTCGATGTTAAATAGCGGCATCGCTTCAGTTGGAAACCTTGTTTCCACCGACGATAAAGCCAAGATCAATAAAGTTTTTTGGGAATTGCTATCCCTGCGGTATGTACTGGGAGGGGTGGTGGTCGTTTCTATTTTTTTTTTAATTAACTCTTTTATTTTTATTTGGCTGGGAAAGGAATATGTCATTAGCAATGTAATCTTATTATTGATATTGCTCAACAGCTATATATTAATAACCCGTTATTCGGTTGATAACTTTATAGACTCATTTGGCCTTTTTGGCCATGTTTGGGCACCGTGGACCGAGGCTGGCCTTAATCTTTGTATCACTATAATCTTTGGTTTTAAGTATGGGATCATCGGGATACTGGCAGGCACATCCATTAGCACCATTCTTATTGTTTGTATCTGGAAACCCTATTACCTCTTTTCTCATGGATTTAAGAAAAGTGTTGTTAATTATTGGTTCAATGTGTTTAAGCACCTTGGGGTACTGGCAATTACATTTTTTATTATTTATTTAATTGACTTGGGAGCAGAAATTTCCGCGCCATCCAATTATTTGCAATGGTTAATAAGAGCAGTGGCGGTTCTCGCAATTTCTTTTGTATTGAATTTCACGTTAACCTACCTGACCTCTTCTGGGTTGAGATCCTTTACAAAGAGGATAATTGATATGCTTCAAAAAAAAAGAGCATAATTTAATAGCTGCACGATTTTTCAGTTATGGCCAGGCCGGTTGTAAATGTTGAAATCTGTATGTACAGCCTTACTTTAAATACCAATGAAAATTTTATTTGTTCTCAAACTTGAAGTTAACCCGAAGGTAGGTGGGGTGGAACGGGTAACACATGTGCTTGCCCGCTATTTTCTTAATGCCGGTATTCAGGTTAATTTTTTCTATTTTCAATTAAGGGAGCTTTCTTTTCCGGAATATCATAAAAATATGGAGGTGTTTTTTTCACCGGATATCAGTAATGTAAATTCTAACGGGAATATTCTTTTCCTGAAAAATCTGCTGATCAATAATGGTATTGATATTATTATCAACCAGGGTAATATCGGTAACAGTATTACCGATGTTATTGCACGGGCTGCAAAAGGGACCGGTGTTAAAATAATCTCTGTTTTACATTCAAGACCTTTTGATTTCACCTTGTTTTGGGGACAGTATAAACAAACACTTTCCAATCATTTAAGCTTAGAAAAAAAGACCGTAAAGAACATATTAAAAAAAAGATTTTTAATATTATTTGGTTACAATCAATATGTAAAATCTTATAAAAAATATTTAAAAACAGCCCTGGTTACAAGTGATCGGCTCGTATTACTTTCACGCGGATATATACCCCTGTTAAAAAAAATATTGAATGTTGAAATTAGCCCCAAATTGATTGCGATTGCCAATCCTTTGTCGTTTGAACATCATTTTACTCCCAACGAGATGAATGATAAGAAAAACCAGGTTTTATATGTTGGCAGGCTAGAGTACCATGCAAAGCGTTTAGACAGGTTAATAAATGCGTGGAGCCTGATTGAAAATAATGTTCCCGGCTGGAAACTCATTATAGTGGGCGGAAGTGTTGACAAAGTAGTAAATGAAAATGATTACCAGGTAATAGAATGGCGAAGGTTAAAAGCAATGACGGAAAGCCTGCAATTAAAAAATATTATTTTTGCAGGTAACAAAAACCCGGAGCCTTATTACAGGGAAAGTAAATTGTTTTGCTTAACCTCCAGTTACGAAGGGTTTCCACTGGTTTTGGGCGAGGCAATGCAATGCGGCGTTGTGCCGGTCGCATTTGGCAGTTTTGCTGCGGTTAAGGATATC
>JBDTVX010000035.1:0-21854 GCA_040007015.1 Ferruginibacter sp.
TGTAAAAACAAAAGGATCACGCGTCCAACCATCTTTATTTTTGGCAGCAGGTTGTTCCCTTTACCATCCGTGGCTGATACGGGTAAGTATTTGCGTGCTACCTGGTAAATTTTTCTACCTGGAAACGGGGGCGCAACAAACCGCTCATCCACATAGGTGCTCACAGAATCAGGATGGTCTATAGCTGCCAGTTCTGCTTTGTCAAAATATACCGCCTCCCACAATTCTTCTGTAATTTTTATCGTGTATTTTCCGTCTTTTGGCTGCAGCTTTTCGCCTGGGATCAACAGGTATTCTTTTGAAGCGTCGCCAAACGAATAAGTGGTATCCTTTCCTTTGAAAGTCAGCGGCATCCCCATGGCGCTTCGCCACATCATATCTTTAATAAATTCAAATTCGTTACCATTCCACGTAAACAGGAAGGGACAGGAACCTTTCAGTTTTTCCTGTTCCAGTGTTCTTTCCGAGAAGGAAGGGTCGGGGAAAATCTGTGGCACGCCGTTGGGCCATATGATCCGGATCGCGTCAAGCGAGTCCCTGCTGCCCACACCGAATTGCATTAAGGGCCGTGTAACTGTTTTCAACTGGTACAAATTGCCTGCTTTAAGCTCAATTTGGGCCCCAATACCCAGCCTGTTATTTTTACTGTTGCCGTATGAAAGGCCAACCAATTGTACCTGGAGAAAACCATTCATATTGCCCCCGTCGTTCCTGAGCAACCGAATTCCACCCGGGCCGGACAAAAAAGCGTCTTCATCCCCGTCCAAATTGTAATCGGCTATTGCAATATGATGGCCCGATAGTGCATTTGCAGGCAACAGGTAATCAACATTACTAAAGCCTTTGGTACTGTCATTATGAAATAACTGTACGCCGCGGACAGCGTTATTATTGCTTTCACCAGCGATCAACAGATCCTGGTGGCCATCATTATCGAAATCAAAAAAAACAGCATCATGTACCGCCACGCCTTTTAATGAATTTTCAAATACACTGGAAACGCGATCAGGAACAAATCCATGCTCTTCTGTATTTTTAAGTAAAGAACATTTGCCGTCCGGGCCTCCAGCGACAAATATGTCAAGCCTTCCATCGTTATTATAATCACCAAATGCAACCGCAGTGCCTGCGTATTTTTGCTTATTCGTTAAAGAATCACCGATATCCGTAAACCTGGAACGCCGGTCATTGTTTAGCACCTGCAGCGCCCCATTAGCATTTACTGAAACTATGTCCAGGTCTCCATCAGAGTCCCAGTCGCCAAAGTCTATATTTGTACCTGGGGTAGCAGTCAGGCCCGCTACGCCTGCATTGTCTGTGAATGTTTCATCGCCATTGTTGCGGAAAAATTTATTTCCGCTGTTTGCAGCAACATATAAGTCAAGATCGCCGTCCTGGTCAAAATCAGCAAATAACAGCTTATTTGCTTCGGACAGGTTGCCCAGTCCTGTATTTTTAGTGACCCTCGAAAAGTGCCCGTCACCCCCGTTTTTAAAAACAAGGGTCCCTTTTGTTGTAACCACAAAAAGATCCTGGTAACCATCATTATCATAGTCTGCAAAAGAAGCTGCCACGTCCTGCCCGGTGTGCCCGAGGCCTTCAATGAGTTTATCCTGGCTGAATCCTCCCATATTACTCGAAAAAAAATAGTAACGGGAGCTGGTTTCGCCCGGGAGTAAAAAACTGGTATAAACATAAATATTGCCGGCAATATCATAGTTTGCTATAGCCAGAACTGAATTTTGTGCATTGAGTATCTTTTCAGTTATAAGCCCTGCGCTATCGGATACATCTGCAAATTGCATGTCGGCTAACAAATTATCCTTTTTTAACCCGTTCGAATTGGTAGATATGCCGATATACCGGCTGGTTGTAAATGCAGGATACCCCGCTATTAGCCCGGGGACATCAATTTCGTTTAATCCATAGGCGTATAAGGCGGTTAATTTCATCAGGCTATGAAATTGCCGTATAAAAGGCAAGGCCTCTGAAGTTTTATCGCCGTGCAATAATGAAATAGCCTTTAGGTATGGATCTGCTGCTGTTGAAGAAAAATCAGGCGACATCTTACGGATGCTTTCCAGCAAGAACCTGGCAGAATCGGCTTTTCCGCCCTCTGCAAGGATGGAAGCCAATTCCAGCCGCGGAACGATGTTGGCAGGCGCTTTCCGGATAACTTTTAGTAAATAGCTTTCCCTCCATATCAAACTTTCGCCCGCCGGGTAAAGCTGTGAAAGCTTATAATTCGCCCTGACGTTTGACGAATCTTTGATCAATATTTCCTGTAGTTGCAGGATTGCCTTCTCTTTCTCCTGTTTTTGTATATAAATTTCTGCCTGGATCAATTGCAAATCCAAATTGCCGGGCTGGATTTTCAGACCCGCGGCTACCTGCTTTTGAGTGGCCACATAATCTTTTTGCAAAAGGTAGAGTTGGGAAAGACCAATATAATTGCCAATGTCACCAGGCGATAACTGAATAGCTTTTGTGAATGAAATTTCGGCTTCATCATAAAGCCCCTGGCTAAGATATGACATAGCCTGCGTGGCAGGACTCATTTTTTCTTTTTCACCATTGCCGTTTGTTTTACCCTTACAACCTGCTATACCTACCAGCAGCAAAATGACAAATGATTTAAAACCAGAAACGTGAATACAGGTATTGTCAGCCATTTTTATCTTATTATTTAATTATAATGTCGGTATTTTCAATTCTTTATTCAAGAATCCTCCGTTTAACTGTAATTTCATGTCCCGTTAAATAAAAGCAAATATATTTTTTATCTTGCTGCGGTTTTAAAATAATTCCGGATTATTAAAATAAGTGATCAAATTTTTAATGAGCAGGCAAAAAAAGACAGCGGGAACAATAACAACGATTGCATTTGCAGGGCTACTGCTTGGCACTGCGATCCTTGGAAGACAAAAGACATTTGTTGTAAATGATAACAGTGGACAACAAAAAGCACTATCCTTACAAAAATATGGTTTCTACCTGGAGCCGGTTAACAGCATAGCCGGTATCAATTTCAGGCATCTGTGTCCCAAAGTCGATCCCAAATTAAAACATATTGAAGCGCAGATTGCGTCAATGGGTGCTGCTGTTTCCATTTGTGATTTTGATAATGATGGATGGAACGATATATATTTTACCAACAGCCGGATTGGAAGTGCGAATGCGCTTTATCGTAATTTGCATAATGGCAAATTTGAAGATGTAGGTGTGCAACTGGGTGTAGGTGATATTAACCAGGTGGGCTCAGGTGTTTCCATGGGTGCTGTGTGGGGTGATTATGACAATGATGGCTTCGAAGATCTGTTCGTATATAAATGGGGGAAACCAGCATTATTTCATAACATAGCCGGAAAGAGGTTTGAACAAGTAACCTTGGACAGTGGGTTGCCACAATGGGTTAATGCCAACTCTGCTATATGGCTTGATTTTGACAATGACGGATTACTAGACCTTTTTTTGGGTGGCTATTACAAAGAAGAATATGACCTGGCCGATTTAAAGACGACGAAAATGATGCCTGAAAGTTTCAGGTACGCCAACAACGGAGGAAGAAAATACCTGTTAAAAAATATCGGGCATGGCAAGTTTAGAGATGTGACGGGCGAATATGGCCTCACCTCCACTAAATGGACATTAGCGGCGGGAGCGGTTGACCTCACCGGGGATGGCTACCCTGAACTAATCATTGCAAACGATTATAATGTGGATGAATTGTATGTAAATTCCGGCGGTAAGCGCTTTGAAGAAAAAGGCAGAAAGGCAGGTATGGGATTTATTCCCAAAAGCGGTATGGATGTATCATTTGGGGACATCAATAATGCCGGGCTGCTGGGTATTTATACCACCAATATTACTGAACCGGGCGTTTTAATACAGGGCAATAATTACTGGCAGCTCAAAAATAAGCAGGGAGAAGAACCGGCATTTGTTAATTTAGCGCAATTAGCTGGTATTGAAAACGCTGGCTGGTGTTACGGGGCGCAGTTTGGGGATTTGAACAACGACGGGTACATGGATTTATATGCGGCCAACGGATACATCTCAGGCAAAAAGGGCACTTCCTACTGGTACGACTATTCCAAAGTGACCGGGGGAAACAGCAGTATCATAGGAGATGCGGCCAATTGGCCGGCCATGAATGGGAAAAGCCAGTCAGGATACGAACAGGACAAAATATGGGTGAATAATAGTAGGGGGTTGTTTGAAGACGCATCTGCCGGGGCTTGCCCGGATAATGCTTTTGACAGCAGATCGGTTGTCATGGCAGATCTTTGGAACAGGGGCGTTTTGGATGTTGTAGTGGCCAATCAAAATGATATTCCACTGGTCTATAAAAACCAGTTGCAAAATAACAATCACTGGATAGACATCGACTTGCATGGCACCATCAGTAATGCAAGTGCGATAGGCGCATCAGTTGTGGTAGAATGGGATGATAAAAAGCAAATCCAGGTAGTCACCGGGGGGATTGGCTTTTCTTCCCAAAATCAACACAGATTGCATTTTGGCCTTGGTCACACTACACAAATTAAACAGGTAATTGTTCATTGGCCTTCAGGCAGGATTGACAATATCGCTAACCCTGCCATGGATCAACTTCATGTTATTAAAGAAAGCAAATGAAACAGATGCCAAATGATATAGATGGCCGTCCTCATGCGGGTACTACATCCGCCTGGGATAAGCGTTATTTTCAATATATCCCACCGGCATTCATTACACTTATATTGTTGGTTGGGCAAATTACCTTTGGCATACTTGACAATTATGTGAATATCGTTTTATCGATTGGTACCTCACTGCTTACGGAAATTGTATTGGCAAGATGGGTGCTGGGCACCTCGAAAAATCTGGCCAGCGCTTATATCACTGGCATAAGTGTTGGTATCTTAATACGGTCCAACATGATTTGGCCATACATCGTAGCCGCACTGCTTTCCATAATGTCGAAATATGTGTTAAAATACAGGGGGAGGCATTTATGGAACCCCTCTAATTTTGGAGTATCATGGATGCTGTTCATGTGTTCCGCCAATGTGGCCGGGCTGAGTATACAATGGGGTAATAACCTTTTGCCCATGGTAGTTATATGGTTCCTGGGACTGTTTATCGTAAACAGGGCCAAAAGATTGCATGTGACATTGACCTACGTAACAAGCTTTATCATTTTAGCCTATATCCGCAGCCTGTTAGAAGGAGATGCTTTCTTAGCCGAGCTGGCGCCGTTAACAGGCCCTATGTACCAGTTGTTCATATTTTTTATGATAACCGACCCGCCTACCTCGGTGTCTGGTAAAAAAGGGCGTATGCTGGTGGTGATACTTGTAGCGGTTGTAGAATTCATTTTGCGGCTCAATGCTTTTATTTATGCGCCGTTCTATGCGCTTTTTCTTGTAGGGCCTGTTGCCAAGTTTATTGATTTGAGAAGGAATGCGCCCAAAACAGTAGCACCGGGAGTATCCAAAACAGGGGCGCTCATTTAAAGAACCAGCATTGTATTCCAATTTTTTTCCGTGATCTTTTTGAGAGTAATTTTTGATAGCGTGATTGCAACGCAGGTATTCGCAAAATAAAAGAAGTCAGCTATATCATCCTGGTGGAAGTTATCGCAAATATTTTTAATTGAAAGCCGGGAAAGCAGAACATTTGGTGAGCGCTTAAGATTACTCCCTTTTAATCATCCTAAACTTTGCGATTTATATTTACCTGTATATAAGGTGGGCCATGATACGATAATAGTTATACTAATTTAAAATTTCATCCAATGACAGGAGGAAGCAGTTTTTTTACCATTTTTTGCTTTCATCTGAACGTGATATTTTAATACATTTCAATCTATCTGAGCATTGATCGAAGATTCTTTTTCTACCTGCATTTCTTCTATTACAGAGGAGGGTAAGAGTACGATAAAAAAAACTTTAGCGGGATGATGGATATGTTTCAATGACCCAACGATTAATTAATTTCTAACCATTCCATTATTTTAAACTGCAGGATCTTACTTATTGCAAAGTTCAAACTCTTTTATTATGTTTATAGCAATATTATAAATTTTGTCATTTAAATGCGCTATGATACGATCAATTCGACTTTTATTCAAACCAAATAATATGAATGTATGTTCTTAATAAAATATATCAATACAAATGGAATTAATCCGTTTCGCCAAACATCACTGGTGGCAATATTCTTTGTTTCCATTTTCATGAATACCAGTTGTACTACTATTCATGCTTATCAAACCGGCGGTCCCAAAGGACGGGAACAGGGTAATCAACCTGGAACAGAATGGGAAAGTAAATCTACCGTTACCTTTTTATGGGGTGCGATGCGACAAGATGTACAAATTAAGAACTGTACATTAGGAGATGGATCCAGGTTAAATATTGAAGAGTTTAAAATTGAAAAGAACTTTGGATCTATACTGGTAACTATTGTAACCCTGGGATTAGTGGAACCTGCTAAAATTAGCTGGAGATGTGCAAAACCAAAACAAACAAATCATGATTAGAAGAAATGGTAAAAAAGACTGGAATAATATCCACGTTACCGTTAAACAAACTGTGGAGGATTTAATTGACATTGATAATTCTAATCCTGAAGGACTTTCACTCAGTAGGGTAGAGATTTTAAACCAGGCTTCCGGCAGTATCAATGAAATGATAAAAGAAGCGGTATTAAAAAAGAAGGGGATTCGGGCCATCGGTTCTTCCTGGGCATTGTCGCACATCCAGGTAACAGAAAATTGGCTGTTGAATACAAAATTATTGAATGAATGTTTTGAAGTTGATCCGGAATGGTTTCATGACGATTATCCCGAAGATAAAAAGAAATTACTTGTAATTGCCCAATGTGGAATATCAATAGGTGAACTAAATGTTTATTTAGAATTGCCCAAAAGTAAAGATCAAATGCGCAGGTGTCTTAAAACGGCTGGAATTGGTGCTGGTCAAACTATAGTGGGTGCGGTATCAGGAAATACACATGGCGCCGCTGTAAATTTTGGCGCACTTCCCGAATTTGTTGTAGCTATTCAACTGTGCAATGGTACAGACAAGCCAATATGGATAGAACGTAATACTTACCCGGTTATGAGGCAGGAGTTTATTGATACAATTAATTCGAAGCTGGTAATGGATGAAGATATTTTTAATTCAGTTTTGGTGAGTTTTGGGGCTTTTGGAGTAATAACTGCTTTTGCAATAGAAACAGATAATATCTTTCATATCAATTTCCCAAAAGTTAAAGAAATAAATCAAAGCGATTTGGGGTCATTGCTCACCGACCCTTCTTATTATTCTAAACTACAACATCTCGAATTTGTTTTTAATCCTTACGAAGACGATCATTTTTACCTGATTGAAGGAACAAGAGTAGCTTATGAAGAAGGGCTTCCTGATCCCAAACCGTTATGGATCATTACGAATAAAACCGGATATGCTGTGGGTGATAAATTAACCAAATTTTTATTGAACTTATTTTTTATTTCAGGGAAAAAAAAGTCAAATATTTTATTGGGTGAATATTTAAAGAACGCGGTTTTAACCGGGGTAAGAGGTACTCCCGGCCAGCTTTATACAGCAACGGTCACTTATTTGGAAGGTTATAATGAAACTGCTTTTGCAGTTTCAACGGACGATGCTATAAAAATCATTCAAATAGTAAAACAGGCAACAAAAGACAAGAATTTGCCACTAGTTTTCCAGGCACGAATAGTTAAGCCCGGTAGTGCAACATTTGGTTTTACCAATCATTCGCCCAGGGCGGTAGTGTTTGAGTTCGGGATCGTTAATACTTCCAAATATCCCGAATTTGAATCGTTGTTGCTAAATAAGTTCAGGGAAGAAAATATTCACTATTCCCTTCACTGGTCCAAAAATTCTTTGGTTGATAGTTCGAGATTGGAAGAAATGTATGGGCCATCCAATGTGTTGATTTGGAAAAAAAGCCGGTATGCTTTATTTAATAATCAATCTGAGATAATGGACATATTCAACAATGAGCATTTAAAAATAGCCGGATTGGATACTCCGCCCTGATTAAAACAACGGCGACCGGATTGTCAAAAAATAGGAAGGGATTACAATCTGGCAGGAACTTCTAATAATGGCGCTGTTACCCCGGATGGCTTTGGGCAGGTGGGGAATTAGTATTCCTGCGCAAAAACGTATCCTGCTATGCCCAGTATTTTTTACTCAATACAATTTTTAAAATATTATTGTGGAGGAAAAAGTATTGCTCCTTTTTTAGTTTTATAAAGCTCGTGGAAATGTATTCCTGGGCCTCCCCTGGAAAATTTATAATAGAAGTGTGTTCAGTGAAGTCGCCGTTTTTCCATTGCGCTCTCACTGTCTTATAAATCAAAATATGGGATATTAAATCAAGCAAACTTTCAGGCATATTGTCCTCAATTAGTAAATCACTCTTTGACACTATAATTTCATAAATTTTTTCATGTGCGGGTCCGAATACAACATTCATAAACAAGCGCCAGGCAATGAGTTTTTCTTCTGAAGGCCAATCTAAAGGGTCAAAAAAAACTCTTTTAACCTCGTGTTTTTTACAAAACGCTTCCCAGGCGATCTGGTTGGATTTAATTAAAGAATATAATGGGCCATAGAATTCTCCTAATTGTTTATTTATCCTTTCCAGCTGTGCTTTACGTTTATCATTGATGAAATTATTAAAATACACAAATACGCCTGCTGCCAGTGCGGTTATTAATACTTTAGAAACCTCGTTCATCAGATATAAATATTGGGCATAACTATTTTGCATTTACAAAGGTTTGGTATTTGAAAAACGCCTGCCGGGTGGTGATGTTAAATGTGAAAACGTGCACATAAGGTTATTGAAAAATCTGCCTGGTTTAAGCCATTAAAGCTGGTATACTAAAGACTACTCCAATAATTTTTTTTGCGGGAAAAGATTGTCTAATTTTTCTTCCAACTGCAATGCACGGGGAATTAACACTTTGTCTTCAATAAGTGCATGAACAGAAAGGTCTATTTCAAACGCGTGTAACTGAGTTATTAAAATACGATAAGGAGTTTGATTCGTAGCCGGTGGCTGGTAGTTCAGGATTGCGGTTCGTACATTTGATAGATCCTGTTCGGTATCATGGTGGCTCTCAACAAATGTTTTCAGTGAATAATTTTTTGTTACCGCAAAATAATTTTCTGCGCTGATTTCTTCTTTATCAAATTTCAGTAAACATTTGATGTAGGGCAGGAGTTGCTTTTCTTCAGTATTAATGTGTGATGTTAAATCGGCGGTGTAGTCTGAAAAAAAGTTGTTGAGAATATGCAGCAAAGGATGGAAGTCTGTGTAATATTTTAAAAGGATATCTATGCTTTGATCTATCTCACAAAGTTTTTTTGCAAGATAATAACGGTGAGTTTTTTGGATATAGTCAATGATTACTTCAAGTGGGAACTTTTGATATTCTTTTTCTGAAAATGATTTCTCATCTTCAAATGTACGAAGCAACACATAAATAAACTGTTGGTCAATATTTGTTCTTTGAAATTCTTCGTACGAATACAACAGGTTTCTATCAACAGGCAAATGATACCGTTGCATGATTTGATTTATAGATAATTGTGTTTCCATGAATTGAAAATTTTGTCAAAGATACGATTTCAGGAAATTGATTTATCATGAAGTTAAGTAGGTGTTGGGGCATTTATGGTAATGTGAACTCAATCAGTTCATTGCCTTCTGTTTTATACTATTTTTAGACCCTTCACGGGGCGGCAGCATTTCAATTTAAGAAAAAATATAATATGAAATTAAATAACCCCCTTCTGCGCCACTTTATAATGGTAATCCCATCTTTAACTTTCTCATTTTTACACAATTCAAATTACCTCCCCTGGTAAATATAGTGCTGCCGGAACCGGTAAAAGCCCTGGATACAGGTTGTCGTTAATCCATCTTATCTATCTGCATATCGCCTATATGTATCCCTTTCACTATTTCCGGATCACCTTTATAATGGAGCTTTGCTTCTCCGAATGCAGTTATCTTAATTTTATCTGAAGCATTCATGATAAAATCTGCTTCTCCATAAGCAGTGATGTAACCAGTGCGGCCGTTAACAGCACTGGTATTGATTTTACTTTCGCCGTAAGATGTGTACCGCTGTTCTTTAATGGCGCCTGCTTTTATTTCAAGTGTACTTTCTCCATATAATTTTGTGCGCAGTTCTCCAAAATTCACTTCATTAAATATCACTTTTGACTCTCCATAAATTTTGAGTTTAAATGTTCCTGAAGACAAAGCGCTTTTACACAATTGGGTTTCTTCACCACGAACAGAAAGGTCATTCAGCGTTTTGTAAGTGACTATGGCAATCACCACCGTACCTTGATATATAGAATGCTTTTCTTTGTATCCGTTTTTATAGGTCGTTTCGTTCTTTGGAATTTGTTTGGCGCCATCCAGGTATATCCACAACGTTTTGTTATTTACTTCGATATGCAATTTACTTTTATCTACCGTACAACTTTCAATGGCTACGTCTTCTTTATCCCCTTCCACAAGCGTTACCTGTATATAGGGGCTTATGATCACTTTTTCAAAAGGTGCAACGGCAGATGTTTGGGCATAAATGTTAACTGATGCCATCAACAGCAGGCATGCGAAAATCAGGATCCTTTTCATGTATTATTTATTTTGATATTAGTATAAATAGAATTTTTTCCCTGGCAGCTAAATCCACTGGAGCTGTTCCAAACACCTGTTTTGGAGGCCCGCGCTTTGATGATCATTTTGAAACCCAACACATTAATAAATGAATGCAGCTTATCCTTCAGGAGATTGCGCCATGCGGTGTTGAAATAGTTTTTTATCATCGGTATAAAAATTAAAAACTTAAAAATCAAGCGTTCAAAGGAGCTGGAGCACGTTTCTTATTGCAGATTTTATTCTGACTTAAAATTACTTCCTTCCCCTTCAAAAATCCTCCCCTGTTTTGCAATCGCCGCATTTATTGATTTATGCCTGGCATTGCCCGGGGCGTCTATGCCGTATTACCAGGCGAGGCATCAAAGGGTATGCCACTTAGTAAAAGCCTTTACTGGTAAGACATCCGGAACATGAGACCGGAGAAAACTGTATCAAAAATGAACATGTACTGTACGAAACCGGGCAATGTGAGCTGAACCAGCACGATAGTAATTACCCCGGGCTATTCTGGTGACAATTAACTTACTATGCCGGAACCGGGCTATCGTTAAAAAAATCAGGAGTTATTGTTTTGAGAAAAACATAAAGCAGGCAGGGCAATCATCATGGATTACACCCTTTAATTTTCCTGGTTGGATCTTAATTAGTGCAAATCTGCGGAAAGAGAAAATTGGCAGCAAAAAATCAGGTTGGCATTCCCCTGGACGTAATGCGAAAAGAAAATAAGAAGCAGTTTAAATTTTTTATTTTTGCCACGGATTCACGATCCGATAACTACCGGATTTCCAGAATTTGTTTTATAAAAAATTGTCTTTGTTAATTAGTGCATTTTCGGCAAATAAAAAACTTACATGGTAAGTACTGAAATCATTTTTAGCCAGGGAAGTAAAAAGAGGGAATATCTGGATTGGGATAAAAAGTTTTATAACTGGATGTACCATAATCTTCCCGATTCAACAGGGGTGTATTGCAACGACATGAAACTCAATGGAACGGTAAACAGAATGTTCTACACTTACAATTCCGTGTTCATGCTGGAGGCATCGGTATTGTTATATCGGTTTACAGGTGATAAACAATACTGGCGCAGGCAAAAAAATTGGCGAAAGGCGCATATATCCATTTTAGTGAAGTTCCTCATAATAATAATTTTTCAATTCAATAGATTTGCCATGGTTTGTAACAGTGCTTTTCAGGGGATACGAGGTTTTGTATTATGTGGATGGAAATTATCACTACATAGCGGCTATTGAAAAAGATCTGAACAACGACCGGGAAAAATCCATTGATAAATATGGATTTGTTACACCTCGCTGGACGCCTCAGCCGGAGGAACTGAAAAAGCCAAGATGGTTATTGGATGAGGGGTGTATATCAGAATTATATGCGCGGTTGGGCATACTGGAAAAGTCAGGGAATAAATAGCGCTGATCATTATGAGGTAAACTGGCTACCGGTGATGATTGTTTAAATTGTAAATAATAAAATGATGAATAAGACTAAAAATATTTCAATCATTGTGGGGATAATGATAGTTGCATTTTGTAAAACAGCAACGACCGGTATGGCTCAAACAGTTGTGAGTTATTCAAAATATGTAAACCCTTTTATTGGTACAGCGCCTCTTACGGATCCTAAAATTGTTGGCTATACGCTACCAAAAGGATGGAGGTCGTGGGCCGGACTTGTGTATCCCGGAAGTTCGTTGCCCAATGCGATGGTTCAGTTAAGCCCGATAACAGCGTTTGGCTCTGGTGCCGGCTATCAATATGAGGATAGCGTTATTTATGGGTTTACCCACACTAATAAAGGTCATTGGAATCTCTGCAATATTCCAATCCTCCCTGTTTCCAATCCGGGTAATGATGGTAATAAATTTGGCTCCCGTTTTTCCCACAAAACCGAAAGTGCTTCCCCTGCTTTTTATAAAGTTTTCCTGGATGATTATAAGGTTGAAGTAAGTCTTACTTCCACATTAAGGTGCGGGTATCATAAGTATGATTACCAGGACAACAATAACAGGCAGATAATTTTCGATCTTTCCAAAGCCAATAACAAAGTATTGGGCTGGGGTATTGAGCAGGTGGGTAAGGCTGCGTTGCAAGGTTACCAGGAGGTAGGAGAAAACAAAATTTATTTTTATGTGATCCTGAACACAGGCATTGAAAGATTGGAAAAGAGGGGAGAAAATGCAGGTGACGGCCTGGCAATAGTGCATATCAGTAACGGCAGTAAAGCATCTGTTGAACTAAAAATAGGCTTATCGTTTGTAAGCATAAAAAATGCAAAGGAAAATCTTGAAAAGGAAATAGGCACTAAATCCTTTAACGAAGTGTGTAGGGAAGGTAAGCGAGCCTGGGAAGGTTTATTATCTAAGATCCGGGTAAAGGGCGGAACTGAAAAGCAAAAGCAATTATTCTATTCTTCTTTATACAGGGCCTTTCTGTGGCCGGCATTGCGCAGTGACGTAAATGGGGAATACACTGATGTTAAAAGGAAGGTTATAAAAGCCGGCTTTAATTATTACACCGTGCCTTCCTTGTGGGATACTTACCGGAATAAGCTGGTACTTTTGGAAATTATTTCACCTCAAGTTACGCTTGACGTTATTAAATCCCTAAAAGATATGGGGGATAAAACTGGTTTTATACCTACTTTTTTCCATGGTGATCATGCTGCATCTTTTATTGCCGGTGCTTACCTTAGGGGCATTAAAGCATTTGATGTTGAAGGAGCCTATCAATTGCTGCTGAGAAATGCTACCGTAGAAGGAGGCACCCGTCCATACATCACTGAATATATTAAAAAGGGATATATTGCTGATCCCGATGTGGTTGCCCCGGAAGTAGAAACAAAGGGTAAAGCGGGTGTTTCAAAAACACTGGAGTATTCATATGATGATTATTCTCTTGCACGGCTTGCAAAGAAATTGGGAGATACAGCAAATTACCGGACACTTATCGAAAGATCAAAGAACTATAAAAATATGTTTGATCCTTCTACCAGTTTTATGAGAGGTCGGCTGGAAAATGGTGAATGGGTCAAAAATTTTAATCCACAATATCCTTATTATGAATACATGTACAGGGAGGCCAATGCCTGGCAGGTTTCTTTCTTTGCTCCTCATGACATGAAAGGTTTAATAGCATTATACGGGGGAGAAAAAAAATTTGAAGCGAAGCTGGATTCGTTCTTTTCTATACCATGGAACCCGGATTATATTGCCAGGAATGTAGAAACGATGGTGGGGCAATATTGTCATGGTAACCAACCGGATCATGAAGCGCCTTTCGCTTATCACTTCGTTGGGAAGCCGGAAAAATCTCAAAAAATAATTGATTACATTTTAAGTAACCTGTATGGAATAGGCGAAGATGGCCTGGCCCTTTGCGGAATGGATGATGCAGGGGAAATGTCTTCCTGGTATGTTTTTAGTGCATTGGGCTTGTATCCATTTTCACCTACGGATGAAGAATATATTGTGACGGTACCTATTTTTGATGAAGTAAAATGGCATCTGAATAATGGGAAATTGCTGATCATAAAGAAGCCGGGAAAAGGTAGAAACATGCGTGCGATATCTGTAAATAAAAAAAACATGAAGGGCTACTTTGTTTCTCACAATTTATTTAAAAATGGAGGTGAGATAGAAATCAAAACAGGAGAGTAATAATAATTATTTCTTTGAGCGCTGACCCGCCTTGCGTACCAGCTTATTGATTTGATCATTAGCCATCAATGCGGAAAAGATGTAATCCAAATACAGGTATAATATTTAGCAGCCGTATTTGAATATAAAATGTAAATGAACCAAGGCATAAAAAATCCCACCAGAAGTGGGAGATAATTAGTGGAGAATAGCGGGTTCGAACCGCTGACCTCTTGCATGCCATGCAAACGCTCTACCAACTGAGCTAATCCCCCTTTTCGGACTGCAAATATAGTTGCAGCATCTATTGCTTCCAAAATCAATTTTAATTTGGTTTATGGGCCGGAAGGGTGTCCTTTTGCTGATTGTCAGGCGGCTTACTATTCTTCATACCCCCGGATCCCATAGACTGTAATGCCTCAAGGTTTTGCTTAGCCAGTAAAAAACTGCTATCCAGTGCCAATGCTTTTTCAAAATAATTTTTTGCCTCCGCTTTTTTATCAAGGTCATATAATGCGAGGGCATGGATATTATATACTCCCGCCTGTAAATATGTTCTGCCCACCTGTTGCCCCACATTGTAGGTCATAATAAAGGTAGGCTTGTAAGTAAGTTTCTCTGCAGCCTGTGCCGTTTCCAGGCATTCGGTCAACCGCTTGATACCGTATTGTAGTTCCATTAATTTATAGGCGTGATAGGGGCTCTGTGTTTTTTTGAATAATTTTTCAAATATATCAATTGCTTCTTTGGGTTGTTGCATTTTATCCAGGCAAATGCCTTTCAGTTCCATCAGGTTATTATCATCAGGTTTTACCAGCAAGCGCTTTTGCGCCCAATAATAGCATTGCGGATATGCGCCCTGCTGCATATATAACATGGCCAGGGTATCGGCGTAATTAGGATTACTGCCCTGTTCGGTGAGATAATAATTTAATGCAATTGTAGCAGTACTTGCATCGCCACTCGTGATCGCCTGTTCAAACACTTTCAGGTGCTGGCTATTTTTAGAGGGTGCGGTACCAGTCTTTTTTTCCTGCGCTGCAGCGGTAAAACAAAATGGTATGCAGGAAATATAAAGAAGTAAGTTTTTAATCACGGCAATTACATTTAGGAACTCAATATAACGATTACCCCGAATACCGGGCGTAATTATTAAAAACCAGGTACGTCTATTAGTCACCCCAGATTTCATCTTTTCCTTCAAGCCATGATTTCACTGATTCAGTGGTTACGGATTTAGGCCTTTCCAGCGGGAACCCTAATGCCCTGTCCCAGCAAAGGCTTGCTAACACGCCCAATGCCCTGGATACGCCAAAAAGAACGGTATAAAATTCATATTCCACCATGCCATAATGCACTAATAACGCACCACTGTGTGCATCCACATTGGGCCATGGGTTCTTAATTTTTCCCAAAGATTGTAAAATCGGAGGTATCATCTCGTAAATATTCCAGACAGTTCGGCATAACTTGTCTTCCGGCATGTGTTTTTTACCAAATTCCATTTGTGCTGTAAAACGAGGGTCAGTTTTTCGTAAAACCGCATGGCCATAGCCCGGCACTACTTTTCCTGCTTTAATCGTAGCCCGTGCGTATTCCGCAATTTGCTCCCTTGCGGGAAGGTCTGTTCCTAATTTTTCCTGCATTTCGTAGATCCATTTGATCACTTCCTGGTTGGCCAGGCCGTGAAGGGGACCAGCTAAACCATTCATTCCAGCGGCAAAGGCTAAATAAGGATCGCTTAATGCAGACCCTACCAAATGGGTAGCGTGGGCAGACACATTGCCGCCTTCATGATCCGAATGTATCGTCATATACAGCCGCATCAGTTCTTTAAACCCTTCGCTTTCGTAACCCATCATATGGGCAAAATTTCCTGACCAGTCCAATAAGCCATTCGGTTGAATATGATCCCCGTGTTTATATTTGCGGCGGTAGATATATGCTGCTATCCTGGGGAGGCGCGCAATCAGATCCATCGAATCGTCGAAAGTAGCTTCCCAGTAATCCTTTTTATTCATCCCTGCAGCATAGCGTTTGGCAAAGCTACTTTCTGTTTGCAGTGCCATGATGGCAATTACAAACTGGGTCATCGGGTGCGCGCTCATGGGAGTAGCGTCTATGGTATTAAATACATGGCTGGGAACATGGCTTCTCCGTTGCAATACAGAAGTGATGTGATTCACATTTTCCTCCGTGGGCAGTTCACCCAGCAACATCAGGTGAAATAAACCTTCCGGCAATGGTTCAGTGCCTTTTGGAGCCTTTGGTAATTTTTCCTGCAATTCAGGAATGGTATAGCCCCGAAACCGAATTCCTTCCCGTGCATCCAACAGGGAGGTTTCCGTTACCAGCCCCGTAATCCCCCTCATCCCCTGGTATACCTGGTTAAGGGTTACTTCTCCTATTTTCTTGTTACCATGCTCTTTTAGCATTTCCTTTATTTCGGCACTAATTTCATCAGCTTTTGACTTAAAACTGCTTTTTATTGATTCCATATTTCGGCTTTAGGTATAATTGTTATTGGCAAAAAGGAAAGAACCATGAAATTACGATGCATCAACTGTTATACAAAAGTTTTTGATATATATTTTCTCTGTTTACAAAAATGTAATTATTGCTATTCCATGTTTTTTATATAAGCCGAAAACCGCCTTTACTTTTCTTCAGTGGTTGTACCCGTACCTTCCGCAAATGGTTTTTATATCAGCAGAAATAACACCTTTCCTTGTATCTTTTTATTAATAATGTTTAAAAATTTGCCGTCACTGCCCCATATTGTTTACATTTTTTCCACAAATGACGACCTAAATTTCATGGGCCGGATTATTCCCTGTAAATTTGCATGACCTCACGGATTTTTTCTTATTAGTTCCAAAATTTCTTAAAGCCCGCAGGTCATTTTTGGATAGTCGTTTTATCAAATTAGATTTTGCTGTATAGTGTAGCGTTTTTCGCTTTACCTGTTTTGTTTTATTGTACAGGTGAAATGGTTATGCTTTGTTTATATTATTACTGTTCAATTTGTTTCAACCAGTCATTCAAACTCATAAATGCATACAATGACCAAGTACATATTTGTAACCGGTGGCGTTACTTCTTCTTTAGGTAAGGGTATTATCGCCGCATCCCTTGCAAAACTATTACAATCGCGGGGATTGAAAGTGACCATTCAGAAATTCGACCCGTACATTAATGTAGATCCGGGTACACTGAATCCCTATGAGCACGGGGAATGCTTTGTTACAGAAGACGGTGCTGAAACAGACCTTGACCTTGGCCATTACGAACGCTTTTTAAACATTTTTACTTCACAGGCCAATAATGTAACCACCGGCAGGATTTATCAAACGGTGATCAACCAGGAAAGAGATGGTGCTTACCTTGGGAAAACAGTGCAGGTGATCCCCCATATAACGGATGAGATTAAGCGCAGAATGTTATTGATTGGGGATACCGGCCAGTATGATATTGTAATATCAGAGCTTGGTGGTACGGTAGGTGATATTGAAAGCCTTCCGTTTATAGAGGCGGTTCGTCAATTGCAGTGGGAGATGGAGAAGGAAGATTGCCTGGTAATACATTTAACGCTGATCCCGTATCTGAAAGCAGCCAAAGAGTTAAAAACAAAGCCTACGCAGCACAGCGTAAAACTATTAAGTGAAAACGGCGTGCACCCGGATATTATTGTTTGCAGAACAGAAAGGCCACTCAATCTGGACCTTCGTAAAAAGATCGCCTTGTTTTGTAATGTAAAAACTGACGCGGTTATTGAAGCAATGGATGCCAATTCCATTTACGAGGTACCTCTTAAAATGTTACAGGAAGGCTTAGACGTCACTGTTTTAAAAAAATTGCATATCAATGGTTATTCTGCACCGGACCTGGTGAAATGGAAAGAATTCCTCGACAAACTGAAATATCCGTCCGGTAAGATAACCATTGGATTAATTGGTAAATATATTGAACTGCAGGATGCTTACAAATCCATTTTGGAGTCTTTTGTACATGCCGGCGCTGTGAACGACTGTAAAGTGCAGGTTGTAAATGTACACAGTGAATTTGTTATGGATGAAAATGTTAGCGAGAAACTGGGCGGTCTTGATGGATTGTTAGTGGCGCCGGGTTTTGGCAAAAGGGGAGTGGAGGGTAAGATCATTGCCGTGAAATATGCAAGGGAAAACAAGTTGCCTTTTTTTGGCATATGCCTGGGAATGCAAATGGCGGCCATTGAATTTGCAAGAAATGTATTGGATTTAAAAGATGCGCATTCCACTGAAATGGATGTGCATACCCCCAACCCGGTAATTGACCTGATGGAAGAGCAGAAGAAAGTGACTTCAAAAGGTGGAACCATGCGGCTTGGAGCTTATCCGTGTGAATTAAAGCCCGGTACGATGGCATATACTATTTATGGACATTCACCTATCAGCGAGCGCCACCGGCATCGTTGGGAATTTAACAACGCTTATATTGAGCAATTTGAACAGGCAGGTATGATTGCCAGTGGAAAAAACCCTGGCACTGGCCTGGTAGAAATTATTGAATTAACCGATCACCCCTTCTTTATTGGTGTACAATATCACCCGGAATTAAAAAGTACCGTTGAAAATCCACAGCCAATCTTTGTGAACTTTATTAAAGCAGCTAAAGAGTTTGCTGATAAAAAAGTATCCGTTAAGAATCCGTTACTCCAGGGTGAGATGTTATAAGGTTGATCGTGGATGGTCGGTCCTTGATCGTTTCTTAGCACATCAGTCGTCTAAATAAGGAGGAATGACGACAGTTGGCAACCCTCAGCTCTTTCGTCAGTCATGAACCATCAACCCTCAATTCTCCTGCTTTGTCAAAATCTCTTTTTTCATTTTTTCCCAAAGCCCGTCGAAAGTCTGGTGATGGTCTTCTTTCCATCTTTTGCTAAAGGCTTTCATTTTTTCTGTTCTGTCGCCCCTGGTCAAATCAAAAAAAGCGGTAATGGCTTCGATATCATTTTGCCGGGCCAGCGTGTTATACAATTCTTTTAATTCCTGTTCTTTCAGAATATTGCTATGGGCTATCTCTTTTTCCATTTCCTCCCTTAAGAACACTCTTTCATCGTATGTGCCTGCTGGTAAAAGTGTTTTGGCTATAACGGGCATCAGTTCTATCAGCAGAAGAATAATTACCAGTAAATAATACCGGTATTGTAATGCAGGACTATTTTTGACCAGGTTATTGAGGGCTTCTATCTGTGTTAAAAAGCCATCGTTAAAGTAGTTGGCAAAAGCCTGTTCTTCCTTTTTTATTTCCTTCTCTATGGTTTGTAATCTGCCTTCTGCTTCAATGATCTTTGGCCGGTTAGCGGTCAGTAACTGCTGGTATTCGCCCTCTATTTTTTGATATTCATTTCTTTTGGCAATGGCAATATCTTTAATTCCCACTTTACCTGTTCCCCCACTGCCATCAGTTTCGGCCAAAAAATTATTTCTTGCTGCAGCCACATCGGCATATTTGGCATCGTTTTCTTTTTGCAATTTTTCCTTCTCCAAAAGCAATTCTGTCTTCCTGGTTTTATAAAGAGAATCCAACTCCTGCTTTTTAAATTGCTTCTTCTTTTCATTGTCGAGGGATGTTTGGAGCGTAATTTCTTTTTTAAACATATACAGCAGCGCCGGTTGCGCCATAAATACACCGATCGTAACTGCCAGTAATCCCCTGAACAATAATGGGATCAGCCTGTTTTTATTAAACCTGTTGATACCTTTTATCAGGGCCCTGTCGATGGTAAGGATAATAAAACCCATAAAAATGCCCAATGGTATTGCCAGCCAGCCATTGCCAGTTACCGTACTAAAGAAATAGCTCCAGGCTAAAGTAGCAAATGCCCAGGTAGCCAAAACAGTCATACCTACTATTTTATACCTGTTCCGGTCTACCACCGCGTCTGCCACCAATTCTTTTTCTGCTGTAGATAACCACCAAAGCAACTCTGTAAATGACGAGGGGGCATAGTTTTCCCTTTGGGAAAAGGCAATATTTTTTTCCATCATATTAAAATGAATTAATGATAACTAAATTGGATCAGTAGTTGGGTTGGGTGAAAGTTGAAGTGGTTGCAAAGTACGCATTGCAATTAAGTTTTAACGATGCAGACACACAATTATTTTTCGTTACCTTCACATTAACAGTTCTTTATATAACCTCGTTAAACTGGTTTTATAAAAACGGGTCTATTCTCGTATCTTTGCGGCTGCAAAAACAGATCGCTTTAAAATACAGTCATATGAAAAATTTTACTACCAGTATTGTCTTATTATTATTTTGCATAGGTTCAATAAACGCCCAGCCAACTGGAATGGGTAAAAATGATCCTGAGGCCAAAAAAGTATTAGATGCAGTAAGTGCAAAATTCAAAACCTTCAAGTCTGTACAATCATCGTTTTCTCTTAAGATAGAGAATAGTTCCGGCAAAATCCTTGGCACCAAATCCGGAACAGTGTTTATGAAGGGCACTAAATATCGTGTAAGCGTAACTGGCCAGGAGATTTATTGTGATGGCATTAATATATCAACCTATGATAAATCTGCCAATGAATTAACGATTACAAAGATTGATCCTTCCGCTAATTCAATTACCCCTCAAAAAATATTCACCAATTTTTACGACAAGGATTTTTTATATAAATTAAACGACGATGTAAAACTGGGGGGTAAAACTTTACAGCAAATTGAATTAACTCCTTTAGACAAGAGTAAGCCTTTTTTTAAAGTATTGGTGTTCGTAGACAGGAAAGCGCAAACAATTACCAGCACGAAAGTGTTTGAAAAAACAGGTAATATATACACCTATGCCGTTGCGAAAATGAATACCAGCCTGCCCGTAAATGATGCCCAGTTTTTATTTGATGCAAAAAAATATCCCGGTGTGGAAGTGGTGGATCTTAGATAAATGAACCAATGTGAAAATGTGAAAATTGTAAAATGTGAAAATTGTAAAATGTGAAAAAAAGCTCCGGTTAATTTCCCCACCTGAAAGTCTTTATATCCAGTCCCGCTAAATCTAATACTCTGTCTGTAACGGTTGCAGCTACTTCTTCAATTGTAGTGGGTTTGCTGTAAAATGAGGGGGTAGCGGGCGCAATGATCCCCCCGGCAAGCGTAATGGTTTCCATATTGCGGATGTGCACTAAATTATAAGGGGTGTCTCTTACCACGCAAATTAGTTTCCTTCTTTCTTTTAGAACCACGTCTGCGGCCCTCGATATAAGATCGTTACTGATGCCGCTGGCAATCCTTCCCAGAGTGCCCATGCTACAGGGAATAATGATCATTGTATTGTATTGCCCGCTACCGGAGGCGAATGGTGCCATAAAATCCTGTTGGGTATAATATTTTACCGGGTAGTTCAAATAGCCGGTATTGTCCAACTCTGTTTTCCAGACAGTCTTTGCGTTTTCAGTTAAAATGACAGATAATTCCTCCCATTGACCCCGTAGTGCAAGTAATTTGTCTAAAAGCAGTT
>JBDTVX010000036.1:0-21719 GCA_040007015.1 Ferruginibacter sp.
AAAACCAATTTTTAAATTTTTATATGTCCCTCAGCATACATGCCGGTTCGAAAAAAATATATTCTTCTACTATTTCAATAAATATCTTTTGGGGGGGCGCGATCTGCTACTTTGCTGCTGTATTCCATCCATGCATTTTAATTAAATTATACAATTATTTTTAAAATATCAGCTGCATCAACGGGTGTGTTTGCAAGTTCAATCAATGCTGCCTCGGCCTCCCTTCTTTTTCTTAACCCTGCAGTGTCGGGCCATAACCTGCTCATAGACCTGATAAGATCGGCCATTTGTTTTTCGTCATCATTTTTTATGGCAGTTATTAATTCCCTCATTTCCCTGCGCCTGTCGCCATCCAGGCTGCTGCCACGGTTATAAACAAGACCTACAATTACAGATTGCTCTACAGGATGCAGGTTAAACAGATCGGGATATATCTTTGCGGCTATTTTGGCAAAATCAAAAATAGTAGTGTTATAAAATGCCTGTAGTGCCGCTTCAATAGGAACATCCACTAAACTTAGGGCTGGAAGGCTGTTAACTGCCGCTTGTTTTTTCAGCCCTGCAACTTTTGCCAACGCATCTACCATGTGCAACGGCAAAACTGATTGCCAATCCAACCTTATCTTATTGTTGGTATATTGCCCGCAATCATAGCCAATGCCAATGGTGACACCGCTGCTGGAGTTAACAGGATCGGGCACTACTGGCTTCCGGTATTTTTTATTATACACAGCAAAACCCGTAGCGGGAGACCAGCTTACTTCAAAAGCCATGATAGCCTTATTAATGGCGTCTTTACTTAATTGTAATTCCATTTTGATTATCTTTTTATGTTTAGAAAATTGTTTTATTAAGGTTCGATATACCGGGGTAAACCGGTAGTTTTAAAGAATTCTCTCAGGGACTTGATGCATTGCACGCAGGTAATAGTCATGTAGCGAAAACCGGACCCGCTCAATTTTTAGTTTTATCTTCAAAAGTGCTGCCAATTGATAAGCCGCGGTGGCTGCATGATTTAGTTGTTTTTATTTTTGATAGTCTACATAAATTGTTTCATTCGATTCTTCTTTTTTAGATGGATCTTGCCGTGAAGATGCTGAATATGTTCTTTCTATAAAAATTCTAATCCGCTCGCTATTCCTTTTATCCCGCACATATTTAAGCATTGAGGTAGCGCTATTTGTTAACCCGCGAAATCCAAATGAAGAATCCCAGTTTGTTATTTGTTTGTTCTCCTGGTAATTCATATAAAATGTTTTAAAATCTTCCAGTTCCAAATTGTGCCGGTTATAATATATGAGTTTCAACGCAGGATTATTGCCATGTCCGGGAGCAATCCCCGGAGCGGATATTACCAAAGAACTAATGTTGTCTTTACGCCGGTTCCTGAGCAATCTTATCCCATCCATATGCGTATGGCCGGACAGGATACCAATAATATTATTTTTAAAACTGTCCGCGAGATCAAGGAATATATTTTGGACAGATCGATCATTAAATTTTAACGAGCTATCCCAAAAATCTTTTACCGGTTCCTTGCTTCTGTGATATCCATTTTTTCCCAATGGAATGTGCATGGCTATTAAAACATGCTCATTGTTGCTTTTTGCTTTTTGTAGCTGCAAACGCAGCCATTGGATTTGTTGTTTTGCATCTTTATTTCTGCTGGTTGGATCGTTACCATCGTAGTTCCAGATTGTATCTTTCGTATCCCGGTTTTGAGGATTAAACATTACTGTATTCATAACAATTACCCGTAGGGGGATGGTTTTACCTAAAGGATATGCAGCGTAATATCCTAACTCCGCCTGAGAAGCGTCAGCAATTAATGGATCGTTCGCTAATTTACTTTCCTTTATGCCATTTATTATGGGCCAATTGTCTTTCCCTATAGAATCACCGGCAAAAATCTCATTGGAAAAAAAATGATAATCGCCCCCGTATGAATCATTATTACCTGGCACAAACAACAATGGGATAGTTTTTTTCTCAGAAATATCTCTTAGTTGATTTAAAACAGTACCAGCGTTATTTCGTGCTTTGTAAAGCTGGTTTGAATCAGAAGGTTCCGCATGAAAAGGAAGGTCGCCAAGCACAATAACAAACTGGGGGCTTTCACTATCGATGATTTTATTGATTTTGTTTTTTGCCGAATCCCATAAAACGTTGCCTGAGTCATCATTGGAATCCGCGGCTTGCTGAATGCCAGTTCCACTATTCAAATGAATATCCGATATTATCAAAAAACATGGCTTTATCCCCAGCTTATCAGTTTTAGTGGATTTTTTTATCTCCTTACTATTAAAAAGATGATTACTATAAAAGCCTTTATAGCTTCCTGGCAGGATGCATGTGGCTCCTAAAAAAAACAGGGGCTTCAGGATGTGTTTAATAAATATCACAGGTCAATATTTTTTAAAAATCCCCGGTGTTTGTTTCTTACATAAAACTTACAAACCCGGACCACGTAATAAGTTTTACGCTTTGCGAAATAAATTTTAAAAAATCGCAGCAATCACATATCTGAATAGATTGAGTACCCCATATCATTCAGGACTTTGAATAAGCCGGTACTGATCATTCTTATGCAACTTTTATTAATTACGATTTATTCGTTACAATTGCTCCCGCAACTTTATTGAATGCATAAGGCGCCACACCAATACCCAATGCGATTAATATTGTTGACAAAGCACTGAGGTCGGGAGGGCATCCGGTTGAGACATAATTATAAATAAAAAAACAGCTCATGCTTAAGGCGACCATAAGCGTCATGATACTTGCAATATATGCTATATAGCGACTAATACTTGGTCTGAATGTCGGGTTTGTTGACGACATTTCCAAAGTTGCCGGTATTAAGGTTGTAAGATTCGGCACGTTTTCCAATGCCTTCAGGTTAGCCACCGTATATTGGGGATTTAAGCTGGTCATTTTGTCTTGGTCATTTTCCGTCAATGCTTCATTTAATCTAAAATCTTTCGGAATTCTTCCTATGAAAATAAAGATTATCAGGAAGGCTACCAGTGGCGAGAGGATTAATAACCATTCCCCAAAATTCAATTCTTTGTTATTATTAGGCACACAGTTACAATTTTTTATAGAAGTTGAATCTTTAGAGGCTTTAACCGATACCCTGAGAGAATCTAATTTTTTCCCAAGCGATTTGATCATACTGTCATGGGCAACTATTTTAATACTATCATGATTAACTATTTTGGAGAGGTCGCCCGGCTTTTTACTTTTAATATCGGGAGGTACTTTTGACGTATCAGTGCCAACAATCGTAGTATCTTTCTTAGGATCCGCAAAACCGCTTTGCGATAGAGAAAGAATAAAAAGAAATAAGAAAAATTTTTTCATGATATCATATTTAATATTCAATAATTAATGCACTATTTTTTACCACTGCTGTCATTATTAACTACTGGCTTAGGGCCGGTACTGCGCAGGTTGCTGATCTTATTTAAAATGTCGAACCAAAAGGGAGCTCCCAAAGAAATAGCCAATATTGTTGCTAACCAACCTAACACATGCTTTTTCCAATCCGTTGTAATTTTTTCTTTGTTGTTCCAGCCGAGCGGTAAGTTAAGCGCCTGGAGACTATCAATACCCTGCTTTATCAGTACGGTGTTTCTATTCAGCGTATCTGTATTCCCGGTTCTGCTCAGGCTATCTATCCTTTGGTAAGAACTCAAAGCTTTATCAGCCAGTTGATGGCTCACTTCTTTATTATTATACAGGTATTTGCTTACTTCTATGCTATCTACATTTAAGGCAACAGTTATAATCACCGCCACAATGATCGTTTTAGGTTGTGCCTGGGTGCGCTTTAAAGCCCCGGTGAGGCGATCAGAATTGGTATCATACCATTTTTCCAGCCTGTCCCTAAAATGATCCAGTTCGCTTTTAATATTGGTGGTAATGCTGATATTGCTTCCGCCCTGCTGCATTTTTTTTATTGCAGCAACTGCCTCCGAAGCCTCGTATGCAAAAGATAAAATTGTTCTTTTTAATTCGCCGGAAATAACAGTCGAGTTTTTGATAGCCTTTATATAATTTTCAAGATTTTCAGGAGGCATTTGCACATTATCAGGCGCTAATTTTAGCTCCCGTTCTGAACCATCTGCTATTGGAGTCGATTCTTTGCTATCCGTTTTTGGTTTAGAGGCAATTGTTATCTTATCAAGCAAAGCCGTAACAAAATTTCCAGCGCTTATGTAAGAGGTGGAAGATCCTGTTTTGGACAAACCCGTGACCATGCAATGATTCATAATTTCTTCTCCCACACTAACCGGCCGGCCCTTATTATCCACTACCGGTATACCCCGTGAATCAAGGGCATTTGCATCAAAAATTCTTTTTAACCAGGCTTCAAGAAGCTTTGCCCTTGATTTGCTTATGGAAAGCCACAATTCCACGGCAGAACTACACATAATACTTAGTAGGAAATATATAAATATTATTCCTACCACTAAATCTAAAATTGGAAAACCACTCATAAATTTCTTTTTTATTTGCCTGACCTTGTTCCCGTTTTGAGCTTACCGGTACATTGATAATTGTTGTTTTGTAATTGGCCCATATAATCAAAACTGGTATTCCTTATACCTACCAGCCCGACCAGCATTTATCCGGGCAAAAGCGAAATAAGTATTATCTGTATTTTCAAAAATGATCATTGTGTTTTTTTATAATACGCCGGGTCTTTATTTAGCAATACAATCTTTAACACTGGGATTCCCGGCAACATTGATGCATCCTATTTTTTACGATATAAGTACAAAATATAAAGTATTCATCGCAATGTCAATAGGCAACCATAATAATGATATTATTTTCCCTTATCATTTCTTTGCTTCTCTATCGCCAGGCGTACGCGGCGGCAGGTAATATGCGTTTTCGTCTTTTATTTGAAACGGCAATTATCCACATTTTTTTCATAACCCATCCTTACATTCCCCCTTTTTTATTTTTCCTGCTCAAACCGCTTTACTATAGATCTGCAGGCAAGTGAGCTCATTGCCATAACTGTCCATTGCGGATTAACAGTGATACTGGTTGGAAAAAGAGAGGCGTCTGCAACAAAAACATTCTCAAATCCTTCAACACAAAATGATCCGTCTACCACTCTTTGCGATTTAAAAGCAGAGTTGTTCCCGGCAACCAGGTTGCCTCCCTGCGGATGAGCAGTGCTGAGCGGAAAGTCTTTCATCCGTAGCGGAAATTCTTCCAGCAATACTAAAAAATCACTTATATCCTTTTCACTTGTCAAATCCAGTTCAATGCCGGGCCGGGTGGGGATAACAACTTTTACGGCGCCTGCATATTTTGCCATAGTGATAAGGCTTTTAATGGCGAACTTTATTCTTTTAGTATCTGTTTCACCGGTTTGCCAGGTAAATGCCTGACCGTTGATAAGATCAGCTTTTTTTAATACTTCTCCATTCGGTTCTGAGCCGATCAAAGCTCCCAGGTTGATCATGTATATATATTTGTCAACCAGGTTGTCCCGCTTGTCAAAAAAGAAAGGAATACTGGCAAGGGCAAAAGCAGCCGGCGGATTAAAATAAGTTTCAAAAATCGCCCTTAATCCCGGATCAATGGCTGCCATCGTAATCTGGTCGCCATCATAAGCCCTAAGCGGTTGCGGAAACTGGAAAGTGAGGGGAAAAGCAAAATTGCAACTGAGTCCTTTACCGATGTTATCATTGAATGCCAGACTCCGCATCAGGAAATGACTGCTGGAAATAACCCCGCCAGCCACTATCACAGCTTTGTTGATCCTGATCTGCTGCAGGTGCCCGTTATCAGTTCTTACCACTACGGCAGAGGCCCTGCCAGGCTGGGAGGGGTCGGTAATAAATTGTACGGCAGTCATATTAGGAACCACTTTTACACCCCTCGCTTCTGCCCAGGGAATATACGTTTCCAGCATGCTGCGTTTGCGCATCCGTTTGTTGCCAATGTTCCAGTTGCCATCTCCCATCGTATTTAAATGGTTAACTTTCACAGGGAAAGTTGTTTTCAGCCGGTCCCCTTCGGCACTATGAAGGTTGAACTCAGTTACAGCCTTTTCAAATGCTTTATATACCTCTTCGTTAACTCCATTGTTACCCAGTGGGGCAATCCGCAATTCTTTTGCAATAATATCATATACTTCATCAAGTTCCGATAGATCAATATCATAGGTTTCCCCCCATATTTTCCTGATATTATCTGGCATGGTGAAGCATACCGCGTTATTGATAACAGTGGTACCACCCACACATTCTCCCTGCAACACGGTCATATCAAAAGATTTGGTCTGCTGCAGTCCGCCTTCCTTGTATACTTTTTTCATCATTTCAATCTCGTTGTCCTGGAAATCCTGCAGGGGTTGATAACGGGTACCCCTTTCCAGCAAAATAATTTTGCCCGGATCCTTTACGGCACAGGCCAGCCTGTAAGCCGCTGTGGCGCCACCTGCCCCGGACCCGATCACCAGGTAATCTGCTTCTTCGGGCAATATTTCTTCCTTTACCGGGGTGGTTACCCGGGGCGCCACCAGTTCCAATGATTGGTCGCTAAGGGGTTTATAATTAGCCGGGTCTGTTTCATCCATTGGAAGCGGGGCGGTGAATTTATGCGGGGGTGGATAAAGCGGCATATCTCCCTGCGTTCTATCCCTTGCATCTACAGGTACATATTGCATTTGGTTTCGCACATTGATGCTGGAGAAATGGGCAAACGTAATGAGGGAATTAAGGGAAACGCCCACCTGGTAACCGGCTTCCGCAAGGGGCGGAATAAATGCGCTTTTTCTGGCCATTTCATCCCGAAGGAAATACCGGTGAAGATAATAGCGCTGCTCATCCCTTTGCATAGAAGAGAAACTGGGGCGAAAGCCATAAAGCAGGTTCAATACATTTTCAAAAAGAGCAAAAGGCAGGTTTAATAAACCCCTTCTTCTTCCCCTGATCCCACCGGCATAGCGATCAACCAGGTGCAGTTCCGTCGATTGCTGCTGGTTGTCGGTGTTAAAAAATGCATTGCTCAGTGCCATTACATCAAGAGCTGCAGAAGGGCTGAGGGTGTTTACACTGTAATCTATCGTGTAATAAAGTTTTCTGAACCAGGTCATAAGCGTAGCAATCAAAAAATGTATACAGGCAAACAACGGAAAATACCAGTTTACGGATACAGCGCCATCATGCCTGGTAAGGATAAAAACACCGCCGGCCAGGTCGCCGCCAATTAGCCAGAGTATCGACAATGCTCCTCCCAGTAATAAAGGAATTATTATTGCATTGAAAAAATGGTTGCGTAATTTTTCTCTCTTTATAAGGAAACTACTGAGACAGGCCAGAGTGGCATACAATGTAGCAGCATTGCCGATCATTGGGTCAGGTGACCCAAAAACAGCGCTCAAGCCATTACTTCCATCTGTAAAAATACGGATGGCCACAATACCTGCCGTGATGCAGATAAATAAAATGGTCATCACAATATAGAGGGATTTGACCAATGTGAGTGGTACTGAAAAATTAATGGGAAGGTCGTGCGAAGGTTTATATTGGTCAGCCTCCTTTTTGTACCGGAAAATGATCCAGGTAAATAAAAGCATCATTACCCCGTCGGTAATGGCTGAGGCAAGCAGGAAGTTAGTGGGGTCCGAAGTGTCAAGAGAAGTAATAAAATGAAACGCCAGGGAATAAACGGTGGAAACCGCATGGCCGGTCAATAGGGCGATGCATGCATGATGCCGGAGGCTTTTGTTGTAAGCAGCAGTAAAAGACAAGGTAGTCATCAGCACGATCTTAAAGTAAGTAATGATGGCCAGTGCAGGATTTGCATAGGTCATAGTAATCAGGTCCTGTACCGGAGCGGGCCAGGCTTTTTCTCCTAAAAGACCCAGTAATAGTAAAAAAAGGTAAAGCAGGTAACCTGAGCCAAGTACTTTTAATACATAAAAAGCCAGGTCCCTGGTGGGTTTGGGAATCTTTTCTTCCGACCATTTTTTTGAAAAAAAATCACTGTATTGCTTACTGGTTGGTTCGATAGCATTCGGCTTTTTGTGATAGGCTAGCTGCAACAACAAACGCGATAACCAGGGACCAAAAACACCCAAAATGAAAGCATCCACGCCAAGGGTGATGATAAACTTTAGTGCAGGGATCCGGATAAAAGAAACAATGGAATCATCATAGTAATTCCATAGGGCCAGGTCCGGGGATCCCCCCTGCCGGAAATGACTTTCAATGTACAGGTCCAGCAGGTAATAAGGAACCAGCACTATCATGGCTGTTACAAGAGAGGAGCATTTTCTCAGCATTACGATCAGCGGTGTAAGCACCAGGCCATTAATGCACCATCCAACCACCTGGGTAGCATGGCCTGAAAAAGAATGCCCGAGAAAATAAAACCCGTTAAAGTAAACGATCTTCTGTTGCGTAACCACAAAAAATAGTAACAGGGTAAGAAGGAAATTAATCCCCATGGCAACCGCCATTCCAACCGGGGCAGGAGCTTTGTCAAAGGGATCTTGTTTGGTATATCCTTTAAAATAAAATAACACAGGAATATTCATGCTTTAAGATTATAGTGATTAATAAAAATTCCTTCTATTCACTGGTCGAAATTCATAACCTGTGGCCCGGTCGCTTTTTTCCCCCTTGATCCTTATTCAATTAGCACTTTATCTTTAGGTGCTTTTCTTAGAAGCAGTTTAGAAATACTTTTTTGTCAGGCAGCTTTTGTACGGAGCGAAGCCGAAGTATGCACGGCATCGAATTGGTTCCGCAGCGGCGGGATAAAAACGGCATCGATGAGGTTACACAAAAACGTTTCAAATTAAATTTGGGCAGCTTCTGAGAAGTTGTCTAAAACAATTTGATTTAGCCTCCAATGCACGATTTTTCTAAACAAATTTATCTTTTTCGTGTTAACCCGATAGCTATCGGATCGTACCTTCGTGGCAACAAAAATTCTCTTTGGTAAGTGCTGAAATCATTCTTATGCAGCATCGCGGTTTCGGTTCAGGTCATGTATACCAGGAATTTTTATATCATTCATAATTATTATTGAGATTGAATGCACCGGTTAATTGAAAGTCGTTCAATTCATGCAAAAATTGACATTCCTTCCGGGTAATCAGTGTACACTTTCCCAGTACAAAAATGATCCTTCAAAATATAGATCTGAGAGCCTATCATGACATACCAGGTTTAATATCCGGAATAAAAATAGTACTCAGAAGTTAAATATGCAAATAGTGTTTTTTACAGGTATTGCCTCTGGCAGCTATCTGCCTTGTTCAGTAAAATTCATTGTTATAAAGCAACAATGAAAAGCAGCAGGAATAGAATAAACCTATTAAAAATCAACATTCATCATCATCCATACTTTGGTCGCTTTATTTATAAGATTGCTGTCTTTTTTGTACCTGGCTGGAAAACCAATAAATAGAAATGAAACCCAGGAAGCGCTGAAATAGGATTTCCCGGGATGGAAATTTTTAAACGAGCCTAAAAATTTGCCAGGGAAAATCCAATTCTCTTTGCATATATTTCAAATATTCATTTTGCCTTACTCAAACTCAAGTTCTTTTTTACTACTACTATTCCTTTTCCTGTATGAAAAGGGTGCACCCCTACAGATTCATATAGTTGGTGGGCCAGTATAGTTGTTTTAATTTAGATGAAAATTTTTGTATGAAAAAGATATTGCTGTTCCTGTCCATAGCTTTCGCCGGATGTGGCGCTAAAACTAATGAAGACATTGCAAAAGATTTGATTGCGGAAAGATTGAAAACGACCTTACCGGATTTTAATAATTATGAAGCGCTTAATTATGGCACCATGGGTAAAGCATTTTTACCTTATGAAGAAACCGACCAGTATATTAAAAATACAAAAGCGGTCCAAATGTTTAAAGACTCAATTTCAATTTTGCAACAATTGATCACGGCTAAAAAAACAGCTTCCGCTGACGGCACGGATGTAAAATATAAGGAAAGAATGCAACAACTACTAGACAGCGCAAAGCTTAAAAATGATACCATTAATTCAGGTAAAAGAGTGTACATCCCCGAACAATTATTTAAACTTACCCATGCGTATAAAGTGAAAGATAAATCCGGTGTGGAGAAAACAACGGAGGAAGCGTATTATTTTGATAAAGACTTTAAAAAAATACAAAAAGTTCAAAAAATATATTAAAGAAGTTAACCTGGATCTTGCTTTTAAGGGCCATTATAACAGTTATCATATTTTCAGTTGCAAAGTCTATCTCCCCTGTCGCGGTATCCATTCCATAGAATTTATCAGGAAAGAATCAAAATATTTTAAGACATTCTTATTTTATCTGCAACTGCAGTTCCCGAATCATTTTTTGAACTATTGTGCTTTTTTCCCTTCTTTTTTTTCTTGCATCTGCAACCAGGTTTAAGTTTTTCATTGTAGTATTAAACATCCAGTTACCTTCAATGGGACATGCCAGGGCTTTCGTCCAATTTTCCTGTACTTTAGCTTCATCGTTGGTGATTACGGCTATCTCCATCAACGAGGCATAGTCCCAGTAATCCGGCGTTTTGGCCTGTATCTTTCTTCCTACAGCATATACTACAACAGGTGCAAGTATTTTTATTTTTTCCTTATCTCCTTTTATTTCCAGCAGGGTTAGTACATTCACACCCGGGTATGCGTCCCGCCAATCTGCTTCAAAACCCTTTTGGTATGTGTCGATCGCTTTATCTAAAAATGCCATTCCCAGTTTTTCATTTTTCCCTTTAAGCGCCTCATCATATTTATCCTTATACACTCTTCCTAAAATACCATAGGTTTCGCTGCTTGGGCCATTTTGATTCAATACGGCTTCAAGTACATGGATCGCCTGTTCCCTTTCCCCAATACGATTTAATGCAAAGCCAAGCTGCTCCTGTACCATTACCGTATTCTTTACATGGGTTGGCAAAGAATCTATAAAAGCGATCATTTTGTTGTACGCACCAAGAGCACGATAGGTCAACATGATATCAATTAAAACCCCGGCCTCTTCATCTTCAACATTGATCTGTTTCTGTACAATTTCATCCAGTGTCTTTACTTTCTTATCTTCCCCTGCTTTACTTTCCCTGGTTCTTTGAAGCAGGTCTTTCATTTTTTTACTGTATTCCACCTGGTCGCGGAAGATGTCTGTTTTTTGATGCGCCACGCTGTTTTGAAAGGCGATCCCGTCAATCAACTGGTAGACAGGGCTATCGGTTGCCGGCTGCTCTTTTGCATTCATTAACCTTTTTGTAAGGGATGCGATATTATTTGTTGTGTCTGTCAGCTTTTTCTTTTTGTCATAACCGTAAGGCATGCAGCGCACCGCATTCAGATCAAAAGGAAGTGTAGAACCGGAAGCAAAAATGGTAACCGTCGTGTAAGGCTTTACAGCATGCCGAATCCCCAATTCATAAAAAACATTGGCATTGGCGGTGGTGAGATCAGCAATAGCATAGTCGCAAAGGATTAACCGCTCATACATTGGTTTATGTATGATGCCATTTACCGTTTCTTCATCTGCCCTCACAGATTCCATGCCCGCAGCTTTAATAGCAGGCCGGATCAGCAACTCATAAATTTCATTAAAGTCGATATACCTGCCATCAGCATCTTTCTTTTTGCCAAAAGGCATGATAACAAAACATAAAGGTTTCATCTTACTATGAATTTAAATGTATTGAATTATTTCGCAAAAAAACTCTTTCATCAATTTAGGCTGCAAAATGCCACAGGCAAGAGATTTTTTTTATTTTGCTGTGTACAATGGCAATTGGATTGTAAAAGTAGTCGCTTCTCCCTTCCCGGCACTAACGGAAATTCCTTCATCAAATTTCTCTGCCAGCGCTACCGCTTCGTCAGACAGGGTTTCCACTTTTATTGCTCCGCCATGGGCTTTAATAATATCATAACTTAAACTCAATCCCAGTCCTGTTCCCTGGCCCGTTGGTTTGGTGGTGAAGAATGGTTGGAAGATTTTATCGACTATTTTCTGAGGTATGCCGTTACCATTATCACTAACGCCGATGAATACCCGGTTTCCGGATTTTTTTGTTGAGACAGTTACAGTTGGCTCGTAAAGAGGTAACACCTTTCGAAAAGGTGTCACCACTTTACGGGCAGTTTCTTTCTTTTTTTCATAAACCGCATAAAATGCATTGTTGTATAAATTCAATAACACCCTTCCGATGTCCTGCGGAATAATATTTATTTTTCCAATCCCCGACTCGCCGGCAGACAGGGTTTCATCAAAGTCTGTCTTCAGCGTTGCATTGAAAGAATTATCCTTTGCCCGCAGGCCATGGTAAGAGAGGCGCAGGTATTCATCAGCAAGCTTGTTGATATCAGTTGGTTCTTTTTGTCCGGTGCTGCTCTGACTGTGTTGCAGCATTCCTTTTACAATACCATCGGCACGTTTGCCGTGATGACTGATCTTTTCTTCATTATTAATAACATCATTTGCAATTGCTTTCACTTCATCCATATTGCCTTTTTCTATTTCTTCTTTCAGATCCTTCAGCAAGTCTTTGTTCACTTCAGAAAAATTATTGACGAAATTTAAGGGGTTTTGTATTTCATGGGCAATGCCTGCCGTCAACTCCCCAAGCGAAGCCATTTTTGCTGACTGGATCAATTGTGCCTGGGTAGATTTAAGTTCTGATAAAGTATTTTGTATTTCTTCCTTCTGCTCTTTTAATAAGGTATTGGATTGTTGTTTATGCCTGTTGCTCCGGACCAGCACAATTACCAATACTATAAAAAGAAATATGCCTGTTATAAATGCATAGCGCTGTTGCTTTTGCCGGCTAATTTCACTCTCCTGTAATTGTTTATCCCTGCTTAACAGGTCTATCTGGGTTTGCTTATTTTTTAATTCAAATGACTGCTGCAATGCTGCAAGCCTTTGATTAAGATCTTCAAATTGTGCTGAATCTTTTGCTGCGGTATACTGCAGGTGATATTCATACGCTTTAGGATAATCTTTCATAGCAGCATAAATCTGTGATAAGGTGAGGCTGGCATCTTTGATGGTTTCATGGAAGTTTTTTTGTTTGGCAATGTTCAGGCTGCTGAAACAATTTTCCAATGCTTTTGGATAATTATGCTGGCCAAAATAAACCTGGCTGATGTAATGCAGTGTAATAGCTTTTTCATACATATTTTTTTTATCACTGATCTCAAGTGCCTGCTGAAAATTGAGTAAAGAGAGCGGATAGTTCTTTAGGGCCAGGTAAGTTTGCCCTATCCGTATATAAGAAGTCGCAACACTGTCTTTTCCAAAATAATCCTGCTGTGCCTTCAGGGATATTTTAAAATAATTGAGCGCTTCATTGTAGTTTTCAAGTTTTAGATAAACATCTCCAATACTTAATGCTGCATCGGCAATATTCTGATTACGGCTGGTTGCCTGAGCCATTTTAAAAGCCTGCAAATAGTAATCAAGTGCCTGGGGTAGCCGGTTTAATTTAAAATACATATCACCCACCCTGTTAAGCGTAAAAGCAGTTCCGGGCACATCAGCAATTTCCCTGCGAATGGTTAATGCTTTTAAATAAAAATCCAATGCCGCTGAATAATCGAACTGGCTATTGTAAATGTTCCCGATCTGGTTGGTAACAGCGCCAATTGCTTCCTTATCCTGCAGTTCATTAAAAAGCTGGAGTGACTGAAAAAGTACATCCAGCGCTTTTGAATGCTGATTTTGCCGCAGGTAAAAAACATTCTGATTATTCAATGTAGCCGCAATGCCCCTTTTATTGTCCAATTGTGTGAAAATGGATAAAGCCTTTGTTAAATAGGACATACCTGCAGAATCGCCCCGGAAAGAAAGAATTACCCCACGGCACCGGTTAGCCTCCGCCAGTCCTTTTTGATAAGAGAGGCTATCCGCCAATTGAAGTGCTATGGTATTATATGCTGCTGCTTTATCTAATTGATAATACCATAGCGCCCTGGTTAGCTCGTTTAATACATTTACCCTGGCAGTATCACGGCTGTTGCCAAGTACACCCGCCAAACTATCTGCTTTATTTTTTTGTGCAAACAGTTGTGTACCAATACCAATTAGCAGGACAAAAAGAAATGTTTTTTTCATTGAATGAAGTATATATTAAGACACAAATTTTAAGTGCTTTCTAATACCGGTAAGGAAAACTGAAATTCAGAGAATGAACCTTCTTTTGTTTCTGCTTTCAATTCACCTCCGTGGGCTTTGATAATGTCATAGCTTAAAGATAATCCCAATCCTGTTCCCTGCCCCGGTGGTTTTGTGGTAAAGAAGGGCTGAAAAATTTTATCAATAATTTCCTGAGGAATGCCGTTACCATTATCGGCAACTTTTATTATGACCTCACCCCGGCCCTCTCCTATGGAGCGGGAGCGGCTTGTGCTAACCGTAACAGTTGGCTCATAATCGTTACCGTTTTGTTTTTTTCTTTCGTTGGTGGCATAAAAAGCATTGTTGTATAAATTCAATAGCACCCTTCCAATGTCCTGTGGAATAATATTGATCTTGTCAATGCTCTCTTCAAAATCCGATTTCAGCGTTGCATTGAAATCTTTGTTTTTTGCACGTATACCGTGATATGCCAGGCGTAAATATTCATCTGCCAGTTTATTAATATTGGTTAGTTCTTTTTGCCCGGTACTCGCCTGGCTGTGTTGCAGCATACCTTTTACAATGGCATCGGCACGTTTGCCGTGGTGATTTATTTTTTCCTCATTATCTATCACATTTCTTGCTATCGCCTTTACATCTTCAATATTTCCCTTTTCAATTTCCTCATTTAACTCAATCAATAATTCTTTGTTTAGTTCACTAAAATTGTTGACGAAGTTTAACGGGTTTTTAATTTCATGTGCAATGCCTGCAGTAAGTTCACCCAACGATGCCATTTTTTCGGATTGGATAAGCTGTGATTGTGTTGCTTTCAATTCTACTAACGTGATTTGAATTTCCTCTTTTTGCCTTTTACTTTCTTCATAAAGATTAGCCAGCTCAACATTGCGAACCCGGTATATTTCCGCATCTTTCCTTGATTTTTCGACCTTGTGCGAAATTTCAAGATTCTGAATTTTTTGATTTAAAGCATCAGTATGAATTTCTTTTGACAAACTTATATAACGCTCAATGTGTGTGAGTGCTTCCCGGTAGTTATTAGAATGTTTGCACGCTTCATAGTAACTCAAGTGAATTTTAGCCAGAAGATCGAGCGATTTGATCTCCTGTCCTGATTGAAGTGCTTCATTCAATAACTCAAACACCTGTGGGTCGGGCTGTTCAGAAAAACTTTTCTTCGAGCGCAGGTCTGCTAAAAACAACAATATTTCAGCCTGGCCTTTTTTGTCTTCAATATCCCGCCGCATGGCTAAGCTGTCGGCGCCATGCTTCAAAGCCTTGTTGTATTCCGCTAACTCTTTATAGATATCCCCTAAATGAAAAAGTGCATTGCTTTGTCCTTTTTTATCGCCTACCGACTGAGAGATAGTTAGGGCTAATGAACAAAATTCCAAAGCCTTATCATGTTCGCTTAACTTCAAATGAATAACGCCAATACTATCCAGGCAACCCGCCTCCCCCCATTTATCGCCTGTTTTTTTGGTAAGTATAAGGCTTTGATGATAATAGTCAAGGGCATTAGTCAGGTCTCCTGTCTCAAAATAAATGGCGCCAATTTGTTTTAAAGACAGCCCTTTAGACATCGAATAGGTAGTAAATTCAGGCTGGGTCGTAGACATGCCTTTAAGCAGATAAGTCAATGCAGTTTCATAGTCTCCCAAATATTTATAGGTTATGCCCAAATGGTAACAGGAAAGAGATTCCGCTTCCCTGTTTCCCGTTTGTTGCGACAATTCCAAAAATTTAAACAGGTATTCTAACGACGCTGCATAATTTCCCAGGCTACGATTGATGATGCCATAGTAACCATATATTGATGATTGCCCATCCAGGTCATTTAATGATTCAAATAACGGAAATGACTTTTCGCAATATTCAAGGGCTTCGTGATATTTAGCGAGACGAATAAGACTAAATGCAAACGTGCGATATCCTTCTGCCTTGCCCCTTATATAATTAATATTTTCTGCAAGGTCAATAGCTTCTTTGCTAAGCGTATGAGCTTGTAGAGAATCATTTACTCTTAACTCCCACGCCTGTTTATTTAGCTGGTTAATTTTATCATAAAGAACTTCACTATGAATTTTATCCTCCATAATCATAGATTGAATTAATATTTATAGAGGGAGTTCCGTTAACACCCACGCGTCGGCAGTTGTCAATTCTTGTTCGCTGGATAGTTTAATGAATAAAAACAGCTGAAGCTTATATGCGGCCAACCACTTAACGCTAGAAGCAATAATCCCTTCCCCCAGGGAATCTTTGCTGCCGCTCCATGGATAAGTAATTTCTTTTTGAAACAAATCTTCTTCACTTACCTGGTCAAAAAGATTCCTTATACTTACCAGTTGTTCATCCATAACAGTTACAAATTGTTCAGGAGGCATTGTTTTGGAAACGTCCATTTTTGACCCATAGAAAGTTCTGAAATCAGTTTCTTCCTTTTTGAGCCAGTAAGTTAACATCAGGCTTCCGATACAACCCAAATATTGTAGCAGTTCTAATGTACTTCGTATACCTTCCTTAGGCCTGAAATTGATTTGACCGGGCGGGATTTTGGTGTATAGCCTGCGGCAAATATTTATTTCCTTTTCAATACTGTTGAGCAAATGTTGTTTGTACATAAAAGTTGTTTTTTATAATGATGAGTAAATGTTTATTCTTTATGTCAGGGATAATTCAATCATAAATTCAGTTCCTTTTCCTTCCACAGTTTCCACTGTTATTTCACCCCCATGTGCTTTAATAATATCATAACTCAAACTCAAACCAAGTCCAGTTCCATGGCCGGTTGGTTTGGTAGTAAAGAAGGGCTGAAAGATTTTATTTACTACTTTTTGAGGAATGCCATTGCCGTTATCTTTAACGCTGATTAAAACCCGGTAGTTATCGGGTTTATCACCTATCTTTTTTGTACTTACTGAAACCGTTGGCTCGTAGCGTTCCAATCCCAACAGGTTTTTAAAACCTGTTAGGTTTGATTCTACCTGTCTCTTTTTTTCATTCACCGTATAAAATGCATTGTTGAGCAGGTTCAATAGCACCCTGCCGATATCCTGTGGAATAACCTCCATTTTTTCCAATGTTGTATCAAAATCAGTTTTTAGAGATGCATTGAATGATTTATCTTTTGCACGAAGCCCATGATAAGAGAGACGGAGAAATTCGTCCGCTAATGCATTGATATCAGTTGGTTCTTTCGTGGCACCGCTGCTGCGGCTGTGCTGCAGCATCCCTTTTACAATGGCATCGGCCCTTTTGCCGTGGTGATTTATTTTTTCTGAGTTGGTTTCTATATCATTTACAATCGCATTCACTTCCTCCATGTTTCCATTCATTACTTCAGTCTTTAATTCCTTAATTAATTCGCTGTTCACCTCACTAAAATTATTGACAAAGTTTAAGGGGTTCTGTATTTCGTGTGCAATGCCTGCAGTGAGCTCGCCAAGGCTGGCCATCTTTTCAGATTGTATCAATTGTTTTTGCGTGGCCTGCAATTCTGTTAATGTATTTTCCACCTGTTTCTTGGCCGCTTCCAGTTTGGTAAAATCTTCATAGCGGGCATAAGCAACCGAAAAGGCATCGGCAACAGCCTGCACCAGGTCAATTTGTACGTCAGTCAATGGTTCCACACTGCCCACATACATCATACCCTGCTTAAAGGGAACAAACTGCAAAGTGATGGACGCTGGCGGTTCTTCCCCGTCCTGGTAAGTATTGGCTGTTTGTATTTGCCCCTGTTCTATCAGCAATTTAGTGTTGGCCATAAATTGTTCCTTATCCCAATGGTCAGTATAAACTTTTTGCAATCGCCAGTTAATAACAGGATGCCGTGTGATATCAGAACTGTCAAATGGCAAATGCAATGTTGCCAATGATTTGGCACCAGGAGTGGATAAGTAAAACTCAACCTTCTCTTCCTGTTCATTTACGATCATTACACCGCACCTGAAAAAAGGAATGCCCAATGTGGTAAGTTCTCTCCATACCAATGGTGTGATACGGTGAAGGTCATCTGCGTTTCGCATAGATGCAATTTCTCCGCGAACCCGGTCAAGCGATGATGTCTTGATTGCTTCTCTTGCCTGCGCTTCAGCTCTTTGGAGATCGAGGAAACGTGTATAGGTTTGTTCAAAGACTTTCGCAAAACATTGCAGAATGTTTGAATATTCTTCGGAAAGCGCCATGGGTCCCCATAATAAAGCACCATATTTCATATAGGCAATTGAAAAAGTAACAGCCTCTAACTGAGACATTGTTTTAATAGCTTCGTCCGGTAGTTGCTTAAAATCAGTTTGGTTGAAGATTATTTGATCGTACGATTGTTTTGCCTCCCCGGCTATCACTATCGAAGAAAATTTTTCGCCATTTTTCCAAGGCAATAGCTGGGCTACATAACCGGGGTGATCAAAGTATTTTACCTGATAACTTTGCGGATATTCCTGCTTTCCAAACCCTGACATCCACCATTCCATATCACCTGATGCAGCATCCATAATAGTAATGGTACAGGCGCCATACTTGAAATCAAGATACTGTAATTGCTCATACAGAATACCAACTACTTCGCGCAGCTCAATACTTTTTTGCATTGCCATTGTTCTTGCCCGAACCCTTTCCAGGGCTAATTGAATCTTTGCTTCTCTTTCCTGGGCTTCTGCTTTTTGCAAATCAAGAAAACGTGTATAGGACTGATCAAACACTTTTGCAAAACGAATCAGTACTTCTCTTTCCTTTTCAGGAGGCACTATTCCAAAAACGCTGGTTATGTAAATGCCGGAGTATTTGGCGAAAGCAATAGTAGTTGCAAAGACTTTACTCTCACGGATCAATTTTTTATTTTCTTCAGTCAGGTTTTTATTATTGGTATGTTCAAATGCCCATATAAAATAGCTGTCCTTTTCTTCGGATCCATAAACTTTTGAGAAATAGTCAACACCGCTATTTTTGGCATCCCAAACATCGGTGATGATGGGGTGGTCGTAAAAGGGAATAAATGTGGACACCGGATACGTTTCGTCCGGAAAAGTTAGATAATTGGTTATTTCTTTTTTGCTATCATTAAAAGTAATTAAGCTAAGTGTTTTTTCACCATACAATCCTATTTCAAGGGCATTAAATTGATCAAATACCACTTTCACCACTTCGTTGAGCTCGGTGCTATTGTGCATGGCTAAAGAACGTGAACGCACTTTTTCCAACGCAGCTTCAATTTCTAACTGGCGGTTTTTTTCTGCCAGATCTCTTTCAAGTGCTGCGCTTCCTGCGTTGCGTAGTTGTTCCTGCTGACTGGTCATTTTATTTTAATTAAAGGGGAGTGCAATAATAACTCAATTCCTTCGCCTCGTCCTAAAGTGTTCGACTGAGTCATTCCCGTCCAAACCCCAGCCCGAAAGTTTCCTTCTGGCGGGGATCATCCGGGCGGGCAGGCGGCCTTCAACGTTTATTTGTTTCCTTTCAACCAAAACATAAAAAGCGTTGGTTAATTAATTCCCAAAACCCTCCAAATATCTCCGGGAATGACTTTATTTTTCCTTGGGTGCCCTTCCGGCAGACCGGCTTTCATAATAAATAGTTTTTACAGTTGGATTGAATAATTCGCTTTGCTCTAATTCAATGATAACTCAACCAAAGTATTCATCGCATAAAACATTGATATCAGCAAGTTTTTTGCCCTTCACTTGTTCGTGAATGCCGCAGCATGTCTTTTAAAAATGCATCTGCTCTTTTGCAGTTTCGGGAAAGTTACGGTTTATTTTGAATGATGATATTACAAATAATTAATTAAAGAGGGCGACATAATTCATGTATGCGGCTGCAGCGTTTAACTGAATAAATGTTTAGCAGGATAGGATTAATAATCCTTCCACTTTCGCAACGCCAGCGTATTTGGCGCTTCGATAACGAATTTATTTTTTTTATTCCTGGGGAGCCATAGCCCTCTTTCTGATATTTGATAGTTCTGTCTTTGTAACATTGCTGCTGCCGTTGACCATCAGCCGGCTAACTTCGGCCATTACTGAATTTGTATCACTTTCGGTTGCGATTTTTTTCAAATTTTTTATTTTTTATTTTTTTATCCTGTTTTCTTACGAAAGCCTACCTTAATTGTTGAACAATCCCCGGATATATACCGTTCTTATATCAAAAAATCATCGCCGCAATACAATACATTGCCCCTGGTATTAAATACAAAACGGTCGTTCCCTACTGCGTCTACTGCATTAAATATTTCTTTCATTTCATGAACGTTACGCCAGTTAGCAGCGCCAGTAAGTCGATACCAGTTATTTAAAGCATCGGTTGCGACAGGATACTTTAAACAAAATTTTTTCAGTGTCCCATAACTGATACTTACAATTAATACAATGTTAATGAAATTTATAAACTCTAAATATTTTTTAGAATATCTAAAAAATATTAGGCCCGTATCAATCGTTACGATGATAAAATTTATTCTTTGCCATGGTCAATAATTCTCCTTGCGAACAATTTTTTATTCCTTAAATAAGCATCCTAACAAATCTAAAAAGTGGTAATTTGGTTCCGGCAAAATCAGCGTCACTTAAATGATTAAATACGTTCAAATAAAACAGTGCTTTGATGTGCAACAGATGCAACAGGAAGTGCAGGGGTTACAACAGGCCTTGTGGAAACCGCACTACAATGAAAAACAATATGAAGGTAGCTGGACCACATTGCCGCTTCGTTCAATCAATGGCAGTGTGGAAAACAGTATTTCCATACACGCTTCATCGCTTCAAAAGAATATGGCTTATAAGGATACCAGTCTGTTGAATGAGTGTCCTTATCTTCAATCAGTGATCACTTTTTTTGACTGTGAAAAAATGTCGGTTCGGTTAATGAACCTGGAAGCTGGAGCCTTCATTAAAGAACATACCGATCATGAGATGTGTTTCGAAGAAGGGGAAGCAAGGTTTCACATCCCAATTTCGTCTAACAACGGGATAGAATTTTTTATTGAAGGCGAAAAAATTCCTATGAAGGAAGGGGAATGCTGGTATTTAAATTTATCATTAAAACACCATGTGATCAATTTGGGTAATACCAGCCGTATTCACCTGGTTATTGATTGTAAAGTAAATGACTGGATTAAAAATTTATTAATGACAGATGTGGAATTGATGCAGGTAATACCCGGAAACATCGGAGACGACAGTTACAGTGCCGCAGATAAGATCAGGATTATCCGGGAACTCCGGCAAATGGGAACAACGGTTTCTATTGAACTGGCTGATAAAATGGAAGCAGGGTAAAAATTACGGAGGTCAGGATATAAAAACTATTCCCCTTCATGTTTTTATTTAAGTTCAAATTATTATTACCGGTATAATAAATTTTCATGACTTTAATGACGGGTTTATCCCGTGCCGGAAAATCAACGCCTGCCAAAAAATTCGATGCAAAAATAATATCATAACTCTTGATCTGTCGCAAACTAAAACCATTGGTTTACTTTATTTCCGGGAATAACCCCAACGGGGTTTAATGTGAATAACCTCGGGTGAAACCCGGGGAAAATGAATGCCATAATTCGATACAACCCTGAATGG
>JBDTVX010000037.1:0-21575 GCA_040007015.1 Ferruginibacter sp.
GCATTTCATCAATAAAACGGCTGGGCTCGTTTTGCTGCAACTGGCCAAACCGGTAGCGTGCATTGGCATAGGTAAGCCAAAGTTTTGCTTTGGCCCTGGTAATGGCTACATAAAACAGCCTCCGTTCTTCCTCCAGTTCCTCCCTTGTATTAATACTCATTGCACTCGGGAAAAGCGTTTCTTCAAGACCGCCCACAAAAACACAACTAAACTCCAATCCCTTCGCCGCATGTATGGTCATCAGCTTTACACTGTCCACATCTCCTTTATCGTTATCCGTATCCGTTAGTAAAGTGATCTGCTGCAGGTAAGTACCTAAACTCTTATCTCCCACTTCACCATCTTCCTCATTCAACGGCGTTTCTATGAATTCTTTTATCGAGTTTAATAATTCCTGTACATTCTCATACCTTGCAAGGCCCTCCGTGGTTTTGTCGTTAAAAAGCTCCTTCACGATTTGTGTACTTTTCCCAACAATGATTGCCAGGTCGTAGGCATTTTTTTTAGGCAACTCGCTCTGGAACATTTTGATCATTGTCACAAAATTGCTGATGGCTTCCAAAGTGCCCCCTTTGTAACCGTATGAAACGGCATTCACCAGCACTTCCCATAAGGTAATATTATTTTCATTCGCTGCCAGTACAGCCCTGTCCATACTGGTTTTGCCGATTCCACGGGTAGGATAATTGATGATACGTTTCAGCGCTTCCTCATCGCTGGGATTTACTACAATCCTTAAATACGCCACATAATCTTTTATCTCTTTGCGCTGGTAAAATGAAAGACCTCCGTAGATCCGGTAAGCGATATTCATCCGGCGCAGGCTTTCTTCATAGCTGCGGCTCTGGGCATTGGTGCGATATAAGATCGCGAAATCATTATTAAAAAAATGATTCCGCAATTTTTCTTCCTGGATGGTATCGGCTACAAATTTTCCTTCTTCATTATCCGTAGCGGTGCGAACCAATTTTATTTTGTCACCATCGCCTTTATCGGTCCAGAGCTTTTTGGGTAATTGATTTTTATTATTGCCAATAATTTCATTGGCAACATTCAGTATACTTTTGGTGCTGCGGTAGTTTTGTTCCAGCTTTACCAGTTTTACATCATCATAATTTTTTGCAAACTGGAGAATATTTTCAATGGTAGCGCCCCTGAAGCTGTAAATACTCTGGGCATCATCACCCACCACACAAATGTTCTCATGCATTGCCCCCAGCAATTTGATGATCTCGTACTGGGAAGTATTGGTGTCCTGGTACTCATCGATCAGGATGTATTTGAATTTGCGCTGGTATTTGCTTAAAGCTTCCGGGTGATATTTAAGCAGCTCATACATTTTAAATAAAAGGTCATCAAAATCCATTGCGCCGTTTTTAAAGCAACGTTTGTTGTACCCGTCGTATATCTTGCCGGTAAGCGGCCGGTTGGCCCTTGCATCCTCCTGTTGAATGGCCCAGTCATTGATATATTCTGCCGGGCCGATCAAACTGTTTTTGGCTGACGATATCCTGTTATAAACGGTGCCAGGTTTATAATGCTTATCATCCAGTTCCATTTCATGGATCACCGTTTTTAGTACACTTTTAGCATCGTCCGTATCATAAATGGTGAAGTTGTGGGGGTAACCGATCTTGTTGGCTTCTGCTCTCAATATCCTTGCAAATACGCTATGAAAAGTACCGATGTATAAATTCCGGGCCTCCGAATTTCCCAGCGTTCGTTCTATCCTTGCCTTCATTTCTTTGGCAGCCTTATTGGTAAATGTAAGCGCCAGGATATTGAAGGCATCCACATCATGAAATCCCATCAGGTGGGCAATACGGGTTGTCAGTACCTTTGTTTTGCCACTTCCTGCACCTGCAATGATCATGATCGGCCCGTCTTTATGTAATACGGCTTCGCGCTGTGGCTCATTCAGTTCATCTAAATAATTTACCATTTGGCAAAGGTACGAATAGAGCGATTGAGGTTGGATGGTGTGGGGAAATATTTATGACCCAGGTCCTCAAACGGAAGCAATGAAAGGTTTTGGAATTGAAAATAAATACTTGCTAACCTTTCATGATACGGGTTTAAAAAATAAAAGAAAAATTGAAAATCCAAAACAATCCAGGCTGCCGGGAAAAAATACAACGCTTCCCAAGGATATTTAATTTGGCTCAACATGAAATTATTCATTTAAAATTGGTAGTTTTAATATAAAATCAATCAACCCATACCTGTACTTAGTATTTTCTTCCTTTTTTATATTCATACAATAAATAGCAGGCAATGGGAAACTTCCGGATCATCACGACTTTATTTTTTGCATTTTTTTTAAACAAAACATTTGCACAACCTATTTTATCGTTAACGCAGGTAATTTCAGGTTTAACTTCACCCATTGAATTGGTTCATGCCGGAGATAGCAGCAACAGGATCTTTATTGTGCAACAGGGAGGTTCCATCCTTGTTTATAATAAGGCTTTTGTTTTCCTGGATACCTTTTTGGTTATTAAACCAAGTACGGTCGCGGGAGGTGAAAGAGGATTGCTGAGTATGGCTTTTCATCCCGGGTATGCAACCAATGGTTTTTTTTATATTTATTATACTAACGGAGCCGGTGATCTTGAATTAGCGAGGTACCATGTAAGTGCCAATGCGAATGTGGCTGATACTACCACTAAGGCTATAGTTAAAACAATTTCCCATTCTGTAAATTCCAATCATAACGGGGGTGAACTGCATTTTGGAATTGATGGCTATTTATATTTATCAACCGGTGATGGCGGCGGCGGTGGCGATGTACCAAATAATGCGCAAAATACCAGTGTATTATTAGGTAAAATTTTGCGCTTTGATGTAACAATATCCGGCAGTGGGCCTTATTTCAAAATACCGCCCACCAATCCATACGGCAATGAGGTGTATGCTGTTGGATTAAGAAATCCATTCAGGTGGAATTTTGACAGGCTAACACATGATATGTGGATAGGCGATGTAGGACAGGACTCCTGGGAAGAAATAAATTACCGGCCCGCAGATTCCACACTGGGCGTAAATTACGGCTGGCGTTGCTACGAAGGAGACAACACCTATAATACTTCTGTTGGTTGTACCGGCCCTATTAACAAATATACTTTTCCCGTTTATACTTACCCTACACAGGATCCGTCTGCAGCAATTAACGGGGGAATTGTTTACAGGGGTTCCGCCAACATTGACTTAAAAGGATATTATGTTGCCGCTGATTTTTACTCAGGTACTTTTTATAAGGTCAGGCGTGATTCAATAAATCATACCTGGATAACTACAACGCAAATATTGGCACCAATAGGAATAAGCGACTTTGGCGAAACGGAGGATGGTGAATTATATGTTGTATCACTGATTTCCAATGCGGTTTACAGGGTTGGATCATCCGGCGCCGTGGGTTATACATTTACAGGCAGCGGTAACTGGAATGACGCCGCTAACTGGAGCAATAGCAAAATCCCTCCTGCAAGCTTACCCGCCGCTTCTGAAATTATTATTGATCCTGCTTTAAACGGCGAATGTGTTTTAAATGTTCCACAAACAATCCTTACCGGAGGTAAAATAACGGTTAAGCCCAATAAAAAATTCAGGATCATGGGGAACCTTACTATCCAATAAAGGCCTGGTTTCTTTTCCAGGAAATAATGCAGGGATAAAATCAAAATTTATTGACCACCTGTGTAAAATTTCTTTTTCCGATGGAGGTAAAATTTATCTTTATTCTATAAGCCATTTTTTGCAGCACGTAGAATTTTTTCATATTGACCATTTTGAAAAAAATTACAACAGGGTAAAACCACCGGTAGCCCTGGCGGGGTTCATTGATTTTTTTTGGGAAACAAAATTCGATGTCCTGCTGCAACAAAACCCGCAGGGTTTTTCAGACGTACTTTTGCCCAATATCGGCTATACCTATGTTATCAACCTGGGCACGCCATTTATTATGCAGGTAGATAATAAGAAGTTTGAAATGAAAACGGATGGATTTCTTCCACGGCATAATGCCATTGAATGTTATCACCAGGCGGGCAATTGCTTATTTGGTATCAAGTTTAAAATATCCCCGGTTATTTTTAAAACCAGGGTGAACTTTGCCGAATACCGGGGATACATATACCCGTTAAGCTATCTTATGGAGCAGTCCGTTATTGATTACGTAAAAAGGGCCGCATCCTTTGGGGAACGGGTAGATTTATTGAACAGTTATTTTCTTTCCATCATTACCGGATACGCCGGTACCTGGGGGCCTATTCGCATTGTATCGGCAATACTTCAACATTGCGACCAGCACAATGACTTTACCATATCTGTAGAATCCATGGCTGCACAGTATAAAATATCTGCAAGAACCCTTCACCGTTATTTTGAAACTACCACCGCCTTCAGCATTAAAAAAGCGCTGCAGATAATGCGCATACGCAAGGCCGTTACGCAGCTTGCCAATTCACCCGCTGATTTCAACTACAAAATATATGGCTACTATGATCATAGCCATTTTTATAAAAACCTGAAACAGTTTTTACAGAAAGAAACATTGCAAAGCCTGCAGCCGCATTTAAAATTGCTGAAAGGGCTGCACAAAAAATAAGGGTTTCTGCCACGAATGCAGGAATAAACACGAATTGTTTCCTCCAATTGTATTACTACCCGGAGAATGCATTAGCACATTAGCAAATTACCACATTGTTCTTAATTTGCCCTTTGTCTTTCTTCTTCAGATGCAGTGGTCCTTCTTCGTGCCGCAGGTACTTTATTATTTCCAAAACGCCAGGTAAAAGTAATATTGGCCACTCTCGTTTCGCGATAGGCATGCCATTTTTCTATATAATTATTATAAGTGATAACTGCCTTTGGCAGATTGGTCCAGAAAATATCGGTTATATTAAAACGGAGCGAGCCTTTATTTTGTAGAATCGTTTTTTGTACTCCCGCAGACAGGCCCCACTGCGGATCCAATACCATAAAGCCATATTGCCCGCCGGTGTTAAGGCTGGCGTTCAATTCTGCCGTCCATCCTTTTTTCAATGTGAAACTATTATTTGTTCTGATATCCGCAACAGGTTTGCCTTTATGTAGGCTTGTGCCGCCTAAGCTGCCATTGAATTTTTCATAATAGAGGTCGGCATTATTGATCATGTTCCACCACTTACTGATACGGATAGGGGCGGATATACCAAGACCTGCATAATCGGAGGAAGCAAGGTTGATCGGGATCTGAACGGTTACATTTTCTTCCGAAGGAATATTTGGAAACACATCCCTGAATTTGGCAATAGCGATGTTCTGATTATTAATTGTATGGCTGTAACTGGCAGTAAAGTTCAGATTTTTCAAAGTATAACTTAATTCATAGGACCATGTTAATTGCGGTAATAAACCGGGCCGGCCCGTGGCATAAGTAGTTACATCAATTAAAAACAGGAAGGGATTCAATTGCGAATAACCCGGCCTGTCGATACGGCGGCTAACGGAGATGCCCAGGGTTTTATCTTCTTTAATTTTGTAATTAAAGAAAGCGCTCGGGAATAACTGGAAATAACTGGAATCAAAGCGTATATTACCGATCTTCTGCTCTGTCTTAATATTGGTTTGTTCTCCCCTCAGCCCTACCTGGAGGCTAAACTTTTTAAACTCTTTTGATAAATTAATATAGGCGGCATTATTATTCTCGTGGTATAAAAAATGATTGGTTTTATTGACATCGTTTTGGGGCGCGCCACTGCTTACATCAAAAAATTTAGCATCATTATCCGATGATACAAAGCTGGTTTTAATACCCGCTTCCCATTTGGCGCCTTTTTTTAGCGGGTTCACGTAATCACATTTAGCGGTTTTAAAGGTGAGCGCTCCATCCTGGTAGCCATTGAGCGTATAATTTGGCTGAAGCGTAGAGCCATCCAGTTTATAATAGCGGGTATCGTTTTCCGTTAGTGAATTGGATTTGTATACGCCATAATCCGCGTCCGCTGTTATTTCCCTGCCGGTGGTGTCGAATGTATGTTTAAAATTGATGTTGCCCAGTACATTGTTGCCACGGTCGTTATTGGTAGCATGTGAGTTAAAGGTGTTAATGGCTTGTTTTTGCGGGTTAATCACGATGGAGCTGTTATTATTATCGCGGCGATAATGATTAAAATTCCCATTCAAAACAAAACCTATGATTGTTTTTTTTGAAGGAAAAAAATCCATACCGAACCGGGTAGCGTTTGTAGAAAATGGTGATTTTGAATAATTGTCTTTCAAATCGCCCCCATTATAAATACCGTCATCGTAAAAATTCCTGTCCAGTAATAAATGATTTAACCCAACACGGTAGGCATAGTTATAATTGCCAAAAACATTCATTTTTTTGTGTCGGTAATTGAAAGAGGCTCCGGTATTGGCTTTTGGATATACCCCCTGCCCGTAACCTGCCGTAAAGGTTCCATTAATCCCCATGCGCTGATCCTTTTTCATCCTGATATCAATAATGCCTGAATTACCAGCTGCATCATATTTGGCTGAAGGATTGGTAATGATGTCTATTCGTTCAATAGTTGCAGCCGGCAAGCCACGCAGGTAATTGGCAAGATCCGGGCCCGTCATGGGTGTTGGTTTTCCATCGATCATTATATTTACACCTTGCCTGCCTTTTAAACTAATGGCATCATTTTGATCGATGTTTACGCCGGGTGAACGTTCCAGTACATCCATTGCAGAGCTACCGGCACTTACAATACTGTTTTCTACATTCACAACAATTCGATCGGATAATTTTTGTATAAAGGGTTTACCTGCAATAACCGTCACCCCGCCCAATTGCTTTGTTTCCGGTTGTAATACAATAGCCGGCAACAATACAGACGGCTGTTCCGGTGAGAGTTTTACCAGTGCTGAATAAGTTGTTTTGTAATTTATCATCGTTGCCCTGAGCCGGTAGCTACCAACGGGGATCTTTTCAAATAGAACAATACCATTTTTATCAGCAAGGCCCGCTTTTATCAAAGTGGAATCTTTGGCGCTTATCAATTCCACTGTGGCATTTTCTAAAAAAGCCGCCTGGGTATTTGCGATTGGCACGGTTATGTTTCCGCGATTGTTTTCCTGTGCAAACAGTGAGCAAACAGCTATTGCTGATAATAAGGTAAAAAATGTTTTCATAATCCTGTAAGTGCTATTTAGAACAAATGTTACATTAAAACGAATGATTTCGTATTGCTACTTTATTAAGATCAATTGTAAACCGATGAGCGGCATGAAAAGCAAAACCGGCTGTCCGATTTTTACATCATATCTAAATTAAATATAGCCTGGTCGTTAATTGTGTTTTTGCCATGAAATAAAATTACTGCGGTCTTTGTAAAAATTTTTCTCTGTCCTGGTACAGTTGGCGTTACTGTGATTTACAATTATATTGCGACCTTTTTGATGTGTCCAATACGAACGGTCCGGTGATTTTCAAATACGATACAAAACAACAAACGGGAAAACGACCGATGCCGCATTCGCCGGCAACACGCGGACCAGCTCTGGCGAATTTTGTTCTCCCTGTATCTCCTCAAATGAAATGATAATTACATTGGTCAGCATCGCCAATGCCCAAAGGATGCTGCCAAATCTTATTCATTTCACGCCTTTGGCATAAGTATAAATTGCAAGTGCATAAAAGGGTCCAAAGAACAAGGCTTCAATCCGGATAATTGCCCGCCACCAGGCTGGCCCGGGGATTAGCACAGGTTCGAAATTGTGGCCATACCAATGAACCAGGTCAACTAATTTTGCAGGCGGTCATAGAGGTTATTGAAATTGATCTGTGTTTGCAATTACCAGTTGTTCCAGGTCAACCACAACAGTGATAAAAAACAGGTTGATAACGAAGAAAACGATCAGTGCAATGTCCATCAGGCGTTTAGTAAACGGAAATGGAGGGGGCGCATAGTTGGGTTTTATGACGACTAAGCTATTAAAATTTGCAACCAAAGCTGTATTAGATAGGAGGAAAAGCACAGCGTATGAAAAAAAGTTTATTTCTTTTGTTTCTCTGGAAGAAAAAAAGTGATGGATAGAATAATTGAAATGATAGCCGTTTGAAATACAGATTTACTTTCCGCATTCACCGGCTTTAAACTGTTGTGAAAGACTTAATAGAGGCGGCGCCACCTGACCATCAATCGCCCTATTTTATAATGCTGGCCGGGACAGGTACAAATTTGCAGGAAAAGTTTAATTTTAGCAACTGTTTCGTCTCGTTTTTCTACAGAATTAACACCTAAACTTTAAAATATTTGATTAAAATTTGCGTAAATGAGAGTTAAGTTTTATGGAGTACGTGGCTCATTACCGGTATCCGGAAAAGAATTTGAACAGTATGGCGGAAATACAACCTGCCTGCGGATACTCCGTGAAAAAGCCAATAGAATTGTAATAATTGATGCGGGAACAGGAATTCGGAATTTGGGGAAGGATATAATGAATAGTGGAATCAATCAAAAGGTAATTAATATTCTGTTTTCGCATTTTCACTGGGATCACATACAGGGATTTCCTTTTTTTGCCCCGGCTTATAACAGCAATCAAAAAATTGGCATACTCATAATGGGCAAGCAAAGAAAATCGAAAAATCCAAAGGAAATTTTTTCTCTGCAAATGCAAAAGGAATATTTTCCGGTAGGACTTGATACCATGAGCGCACAGTTTGAATTTTTAACTTATGGGGATAGGGAAACTTTTTACGGGGCAGATGTAACGGCTGCCCCCCAGTATCATAAGTTCAGTGGCGGTTCTTATGGTTTCCGGATTGAAGACGAGGCTGTATCACTTGTTGTATGCACTGATCTGGAACATATAAATGGAATCGATGAAAACATTGTAAACCTTGCCAGAAATGCTGATTTACTGATTCACGATGGGCAATATACCGCGGAGGAGTACAAAAAATACAAGGGGTGGGGGCATAGCACATGGGAGCAGGCTGTGGAGGTTGCTGTACGGGCCAACGTAAAAAGACTTATTATTACTCACCATGATCCTGATCACAGTGATGTTTTCCTTAACTCCATGGAAGAAGATTGCCAGGCAATTTTCCCTAATTCCATTTTTGCAAAAGAGGGGATGGAAGTATTTGTTTAATGGGGGAAAGCGTTATTTTAAAACATGACGGGAATACAGATGTATAACGGCTATGCATATACGCAAAATGAATTCTGTTGGTAAACCGTCAAAATTTTATTGCATCTCATTTTAAAGCAAAATCGCAGTCATTCAAATTTTCAGCATGTCAAAGTATTCCCGCCAGGTTTTATTAGTACTATTAGTTTTTTTGTGCCAGTTTTTTAGTGTTGCTCAAAATATACCCCCCGATGTTAAAAGGATACTGTTCCTGGGTAACAGCATTACCTGGGACGGGACGTACATAAATAATGTAGAAGCATATCTAACAGTAAAGTATCCACGCAGGCTATTCGAATTTATCAATGCCGGGCTATCCAGCGAGACAGTTTCCGGGCTTTCTGAGCCTGGCCATGCCGGCGGCAGTTTTGCAAGGCCCGATCTGCACGAAAGATTGGTTCGTGTACTGGAACAAACAAAGCCCGATCTTGTAATTGCCTGTTATGGAATGAATGATGGTATTTACCTTCCTTTTGATAATAACCGGTTTCAAAAATTTAAGGACGGCATCAACTGGTTGCACAATGAGGTGCTAAAAACCGGAGCCAGGTTGATTCATCTTACGCCGCCGGTTTATGATGAAATAAATGGAAAAAGCAGGGGTTATGCTATTGTACTTGACCGTTGTGCCGACTGGTTATTGAGTATGCGGTCGTCCGACAAATGGGAAGTGGTGGATATTCATTACCCAATGAAAAAATACCTTGAAGCGCACCGTAAAGTTGATTCAAAATTTGGTTTGGAGGGCTTTGCCCTGGCACCCGATGGTGTTCATCCGGGAGCAACGGGCCACTGGATCATGGCCAAACAAATTCTGCTGTATTTAGGTTTTAAAGAAATAGCCAGGGCACCTGGCATAATAGAAAGCCTGCAACAAATACCCAATGCGGCACAGGTTGTAAATTTAATTACTGATCGCCAGAATTTAATGAGGGATGCATGGCTGACTGCCACAAAACATGAAAGGCCTGGCTTGCCAGTTGGATTGCCATTAAGCGAAGCTAAAGATATTTCAGATGAGCTGACGCATGAGATTGATGCATTGATTCAAAACAAAAAGATCGTTGAAGTTTACCTGGTCGGCGGCCAGTCAAACGCTACCGGCCAGGGCTACCTGGCCAACATGAACGACACGATGAAAATAAATAAGATGGTGATGCTTTTTCATTCTGGCAGTCCCCACCTGGAATCTGGCCTGCCCGCATATACCTGGCAACCCATGCACCAGGCTTCAGAGTCCCCGGACAGGTTTGGTCCGGAATTAGGTTTTGCAAGCAGGATAAGGGCCACCACACCGGGTGCAACAATTGCAATTATTAAACATGCGCACAGTGGTACTAATTTGTACGCGCAATGGAACCCCGGGAGCAATGTAACGGATACAATGCATTGGGGAGAGCAATTTAAAGAATTTATGAATACTGTTAACGAGGGAACAGACAGCCTGCGAAAAAGAGGATACGAACCGGTCATAAAAGGCATGATGTGGCAGCAGGGAGAACAGGAAGCTTATGCTGTTGATTCAATCAGTGTGCAATATGGCATATTGCTAAAGCATTTTATAGCACGCGTACGCGGGCAGCTGCATGCACCCCGCATGGTTTTTGTGTATGGTTATATTTGTCCGCCACCACTCGACGGGCCGGGAGTCAGAACGGTTAGACAGGCGCAGCATGATATAGACCAGGGATCAGGCATGGCTTTATCAGTTAACCGTGCTTTCGTTATTGCTACAGATGATCTTAGCCAACGGGCGAATGATAAGGATACAAAGTATCCGCAGGATCATCTTCATTTTGGAACCGATGGAACCTGGGTACTAGGTGTTAGAATGGCGCTTACAATAAATGACGCATTGAATATACCGTGATGCATTAAAATAGTTTAAATCAGCAATTTATTTGTTAGTTAAAGAGCCCGGGAATTAGTCGATGTTTAAAAGGTATCTTGTAAAAACATTTACAGGAAAAAAAAATTATATGAACATGAAAAAAAATCTATTATTTCTAAGCACACTGTTGTTATCATTTGGTATGAACATGCAATTGCAGGCACAGGAAAGATACCAGGCTACCTGGGAATCATTAAAAAAATACACCACACCGGATTGGTTCAGGGATGCCAAGTTTGGCATCTTTATTCACTGGGGCGTTTATTCAGTTCCTGCATTTAGCTCCGAATGGTATCCCCGTGAAATGTACCGGAAAGACACGAAGGAATTTAAGCATCAGATAGAAACTTATGGGGCCCAAAATAAATTTGGCTACAAGGATTTTATACCAATGTTTAAAGCCGAAAAATTCAGTCCCGAACAATGGGTGACCTTATTTAAAAAGGCCGGTGCAAAATATGTTGTACCGGTGGCAGAGCATCACGATGGGTTTGCCATGTATAAAACTTCAATGTCTAAATGGAATGCGGCGGAGATGGGGCCAAAGCGCGATGTGATCGGGGAACTCGCCGCAGAGATCCGCAAACAGGGTTTAATTTTTGGATTGTCTTCTCATCGCATTGAGCATTGGTTTTTTATGAATGGGGGCCGCAGCTTTGAATCGGATGTACTGGACCCAAAATACCAGGATTTTTATGGCCCTGCAAGGGAAGAAAATGAAACTCCTTCAGCTGAATATATGAACGACTGGTTGCTACGGAATACAGAGCTGATCAATAATTATCAGCCCCAGTTATTTTGGTTCGATTGGTGGATAGAGCAGCCGGCAATGGATCCGTACAGGAAATCCTTTGCAGCGTCTTATTATAACAAGGGGCTTGAATGGAAAAAAGGAGTGGTGATAAATTTTAAAAATATCTCTTATCCCGATGGTACTGCGGTACTCGATCTTGAACGTGGTAAACTGGCAGGCATCCGGCAATTGCCATGGCAAACGGATGATGCTATTGGAAATAAATCCTGGGGTTACGCAAGCGGGAATACCTTTAAGGATGCTCAATATGTAATAACTAACCTGATAGATATCGTAAGTAAAAATGGTAATCTTTTATTGAATATCGGGCCCCGGTCAGACGGTACCATTACAGACGAAGAGACCCAAACGCTGTTAGGAACCGGGAAGTGGCTTGATATAAACGGCGAAGCAATTTATGGAACCCGCCCGTGGAAATTATTCGGCGAAGGCCCGACGGAATCGGCAAGCGGAAGTTTTGCGGATCAGAAAAAACCTTTTACGGCACAGGATATTCGCTTTACTACAAAGGGCGATATACTGTATGCAATTACTCTTGGGCAGCCTGCAGTCGGTACATCTGTAAAATCACTGGGAACAAAATCCGGCAATGGAACAATTGCAGGTATTGAATTGGTGGGGAGTAATGAAAAGCTATCCTGGTCGCAGGGTGCAGATGCGTTGGTTATAAAACCATCTAAGAATTATCCATCTCAAAATGCAATAGCTTATAAAATAAGTTTTAAGAAGTAGTAATTTTAAAGAAGCTATGATATTTTCACGGCAGCTTGATTTGTGTGGTGTGAGGCGGGATTGAAGCCTACCTGCAGTTTTTATAAAACTCTGAAAATATAAATACACGGAAACCCTTTATTGCACCTGCGGATAAATAACAGGTAAGTCATTTATTCAATAACAGTAATGTGGTTGGAAGTCCCTTAACTACAATTAAAGTATAATTATAGTAAAACGCAGCCGGAACGGTCATCAGATCGTATCCCAAAGTTTAAAAATATTCATTTCAGCAATATCACGGTACAAACAAAGAACGCAGGTATTATCAACGGGCTGGAAGAAATGCCTGTTAAGAATATAAGCCTCCGTGATATTCAGATTGATGCTGATGCAGGCTTTTTTGAACCAACAGGCAAAAGGCATAGAATTTCACCAGGCAACGATCAATACAACCACTGCCCGGCAATAAATGACGTATGTAAATGGTCTTGAGCTCGATGGTGTGAAAACTTTTAAACCTATTACCGGAACACCACTGATCAGCTTGTATGTTCGGTACACCTGTTATTTAATGATTGCTTCGTGTCGCCGCAACTCACAGCCGGCCAACCTGCAGGGCATTTGGAACGATCTGCTGACACCCTCCAGGGGCAGCAAGTACACTACCAATATTAACCTGGAAATGAATTACTGACCAGCGGAAGTATTGAACCTTTCAGTCAGCACAAAATCACTTTTCAGCAAGATCAATGACCTGCCCGTTGCGGGAAAGGTCATTGCCGGGCACACTATGGGGCAACCGGTTGGGTATTGCATCACAACACCGATCTGTGGCGGGGTACGGCACCCATCAATGCATCCAGTCATGCTATCTGGGTCACAGGCGCCGCATGGCTTTGCCATCATATCTGGGAGCATTATTTATATACAGGCGATGAAATTTTTTTACAGCTATACTATCCCGTTATGAAATCCGCCGCAGCATACTTTACTGGTTTTTTAATGAAGGATCCTGCCACAGGATGGCTCATCAGCACTCCTTCCAATTCACCGGAGAATGGCGGGTTGGTGGCTGGCCCCACCATGGATCACCAGATCATTCTCGACCTTTTCAAAAACTGTATTGCCGCAGGTGAAGTATTGAATACAGATCCTGCACTACAAAAAATATGGAAAGAAAAGTATCAGCAGATCGCCCCAAATCAAATCGGTAAGTACGGACAGTTGCAGGAATGGCTGCGCGATATAGATGATACCAGTAATAAGCACCGCCATGTATCTCATTTATGGTGGGTTGTATCCCGGTAGTGATATCACCTGCGACGACCCGGCCATGATGAAAGCCGCAAAGCAGTCGCTGATTTACCGGGGTAAAGACGGTACAGGATGGAGTTTAGCATGGAAAGCCAATCTTTGTGCAAGATTTAAAGATGAGGACGTTGTTTTGAAGATGCTCGAGAATTTGTTAAGCCCTGCAGATGATGACAGTAAGATAAGCGAATAAGGCGGCGTATATAAAAATATGTTTGATGCCCCCCCTTTCCAGATCGATATAAATTTTGGCGGGGCCGCCGCAGTAGCTGAAATGCTGGTGCAGAGCCTTACAAAATATATCGTGCTTTTACCCGCCCTGCCAGCAGCCTTGCCCGATGGGGAAGTAAGGGACTTTACGTAAGAGGTGGTTTTGTGGTGGATATGCTTTGGAGAAATGGCAGGCTGTATAAACTGAACATCGTTTCCAAAGCCGGCAATGAATGCCGGATAAAGTACGGGATTAAGGAGCAACATTTTTGAATAAAAAAAGGAAAAACCTATCAATTGAATACCGGTCTGTAAATGCAATAATAAATATTTTTTCTAAGAAAACGTTTCGGTGCGAATACGGAAGTGAAGCCAGGCAATAATGGTAACGCATCAACAGCAATAACTATGTACACTGTGATTGCCCTGCAGGTTACAACTATTCAGCCGGCTTATGATTTGAAACCCGCAACAATTTACAAAGCTGTCAACGCATAATTGGGTGACGGAGAGATTACCCGAACTGTAAATGAAAAGGATGTGACAGTTTTTGAAAAGAATGAAAGTACAATAGCCTGGAGCATTCATACCGGCTCTGCAGTTATTTACTCTTTAACTTTCAGGTATGCTAATACGACGGGTAAGGACGTTGTTACCAATATGGAATTGATAATGGCAGATGGTATCATGTTGAAAAAAGAGACTTTAGCCTTTTCACAAAGCAAAACCGGTAAGTGGAACTATGTTGCAACCACCACAGGCACCATGATCAATGCAGGTAATTACATCATCAGGTTGACAGCGGAAAATGCAAAGGGCCTGTCTGTAACAGGTGTGGATATTCAGTAAAAAAATTATTGAAAAAAAATATATGAAGTATTATATCCTGGTTTCTTTTTTAATGATGGGTGGGTTTTCAATGGGGCAAAAATTATCCGTTACCAGCCTACGTTGTGCAAATAAGCAATATGCCCTGGGCATAGATGACGCTGCGCCGGGTTTAAGTTGGGAGCTGGTTTCGAAAGAAAGAAATGTAATGCAAACTGCTTACCGGGTCTTAGTATCAACAGATAGTTTGTTGCTGAAAAAAAATATTGGCAATGTATGGGACTCAAAAAAGATGATTTCCGGGGCCTCTGTTCAGGTCGCTTATGCTGGTAAAACACTGGAGTCGGCTAAAAAATATTACTGGAAAGTTATGGCATGGGACAATAAGGGCCATGCATCGGGCTTTAGCAGAACCACTTTCTGGCAAATGGGATTAATATCAGCGAAAGACTGGGGGCCTGCCCAATGGGTGGCTTATGAAGTATTGCCCGATTCCAACCAAATTATTCCTTTTGCTCATGGTAATGGTGAAAAAAAATGGGGTGCAAGAAAAGATATATTACCGTTGCTTCGTAAAACATTCTTAGTGGATAAGCCCGTTAAAAGTGCGGTCATGTTTATTTGTGGTCTCGGGCAATTTGAATTGAATATCAATGGTAAGAAGACCGGGGATCATTTTTTAGATCCGGGATGGACAAAATATGATAAACATGCCCTCTATGTCAGCTTCGATGTTACGAAACAGTTAAAGCCGGGTGTCAATGCAATTGGGGTGATGCTGGGCAATGGGTTTTATTATATCCCCGGCGAGCGTTACCGAAAAATTACCGGGGCCTTTGCCTATCCTAAAATGATCTGCAGGATGGTCATTGAGTATAATGATGGATCCATTGATAATGTTTACAGCAATGCATCCTGGAAAACAGTGCCTTCACCCATTATCTTTAGTAGCATTTATGGCGGTGAAGATTACGATGCAAACCTTGAACAAAAAGGTTGGGATACGCCATCCTTTAATGATACACAATGGAAAAATGTGGCGATCACAACCGGCCCTTTACTGCAGTCACAAACAGCCGGGCCATTAAAAGTGATGGAAACTTTTTCTTCTATAAAAAGTACAAAGATCAAACCGGGGGTTTGGTTATACGATATGGGGCAAAATGCTTCCGGCATTCCGCAAATAACCGTGAAAGGAAAGAAAGGGGACACGATTAAAATCGTTACTGCCGAATTGATCAATGAGGATGGAACCGCTAATCAGAAAGCAACCGGTAGTCCCAGCTATTACCAGTACATTTTAAAAGGCGGTGGCCCGGAAACATGGCAACCCCGTTTTACTTACTATGGATTCAGGTATATTCAAATAGCAAATGCTTCGGGACCGGGGGTAAACAATGCCGGACCAAATGTTGTGACAAGGGTAACGGCATTGCATACACGCAATTCAGCGGTTACGGCAGGGTCATTCAGTTGTTCCAACGAATTATTTAATAAGACGCATACCCTGATTGATTGGGCGATTAAAAGTAATATGGCAAGTGTGCTCACTGATTGTCCGCACAGGGAAAAACTGGGATGGCTCGAGGAAGCCCACCTGATGGGTAGTTCCGTCAAATTCCGCTATGACATTGCAACACTCTGCAGGAAGATCATAAGAGATATGATCATGTCGCAGGCGGAGGATGGACTGGTACCCGAGATCGCCCCCGAGTTTGTTCAATTTGAGGAGCCTTTCCGTGATTCGCCGGAATGGGGAAGTAATTGTATCATCCTCCCATGGTATGTATATCAATGGTATGGCGATAAGCAGTCCCTGCAGGAAGCTTACCCTATGATGCAGCGTTATGTCGCCTATCTTGAAAAAAAATCAAACGGGCATATCCTTACCCAGGGACTGGGAGACTGGTATGATCTTGGACCTAATAGCCCGGGCGTATCACAGCTTACACCTAAAGGGTTAACAGCTACTGCCATTTATTATTATGATCTTACGATTCTTGAAATGGCCGCGCAATTATTAGGCAAAACTGCTGATGTAAAAGAATACGGTGAACTGGCTGAATCAGTAAAAGCCGCATTCAATACGACTTATTTCAATACTGCTACAAAGCAATATGGCACAGGCAGCCAAACCTCCAATGCAGTTTCAGTTTACATGAAATTGGTAGACGCTGCTGATAAAGAAGCCGTGATTGATAATATGGTAAAGGAGATACGCAGCAGGAATAACAGCCTGAGTGCAGGTGATATTGGTTATCGCTATTTATTAAAAGTGCTGGATGAATCAGGCAGGAGCGATGTGATATTTGATATGAACAACCGCAGTGATGTGCCGGGCTATGGCTACCAGCTGTCAAAGGGAGCAACTGCCTTAACCGAATCATGGCAGGCTTTACCTACGGTTTCCAATAATCATTTTATGTTGGGACATATTATGGAATGGTTCTATGAAGGGCTGGCAGGCATCTGCGAAGCGGAAGATGCAGTGGCTTTTAATAAAATTATTATCCGTCCCCAACCCGTTGGAGATATAAGATACGCAAAAGCAACGTATCAATCAGCGTATGGTTTAATTAAAAGCGGCTGGAAGATAACAGGAAATATTTTTGAATTGAATGTTGAAGTGCCTGTAAATACCAGTGCAGCTATTTATTTACCTATTGCAGAAGGCGCTAAATTATTTGAAGGAACCCGCAATAATTTGAAAATGGTGAACGCAGTAAACATCGAAAAAGGAAAGGCCATTGTAGCCATTGGCTCAGGGAATTATCATTTTACTGTTAAATAAATTTGCAAATGAAAATCCGATCGATGCTGTTTATTATTTTGCGTGCTTTGCTGATCAATACGCAGGCGCAACAAAAAAAAGAACTATCTGCCGCTGTTATTCAAAAGTTATACGATGAAGTAAAAACAACTTACAAATATGGGTGGTGATGGTGCCCCGTTGATGATTCAAAAAAGATTGATTGCCCGTTTGTCTTTCGCAATGGCAATCAATGTTACATGAGGTACATTGTATTTGACGGTCGCGGTTCTTCACCGCCTGGTAGTATAACATTTACCCACAGGAGCCTTGACGGCTGCGATTTTTATTTTATCTCATATCAGGAAAATAACTTCACTAAACTTCGTTTATCCCTTCGGGTTAGTGGACGTGAACCGGAGCTGTGGGATGGAGTAACCGGAAAAATCAATAAAGCGGGTTTATGGAGTAATGAGAACGGTAGAACGGTTTTAACCCTACACCTGGATGCGAATGCTTCGGTTTTTATAGTATTGAAAAAACGGGCCTCCCTCAAACGAAGCCCGGATATTTTAAGAAGTGCCACAAAGAGAAGTGTCCAAAACCTCAGCGGGAATTGGATCGTTACATTCGATGCAAAAAATGGCGGACCTGTCAAACCGGTTGTCTTTGACTCCTTACTGGATTGGAGCAAACATGCGGATCCGCACATTAAATATTATTCCGGCACGGCCGTTTATGCAAAAACATTTTCTTTGCAGGAAATAGATGGATTAAAGCCTGTATGGCTGAAGTTTGCTGAAATCAATAATATCGCCACTGTAAAAGTGAATGGCATTAATTGCGGTACCATCTGGACAGCGCCTTACGAAATTGATATCAGAAAAGCAATAAGAAAGGGGGATAATCAATTGATCATTGAGGTAACCAATACCTGGGCGAACCGCCTGATAGGCGACCAGTGGTTACCTGTTAATAAAAGAATAACCTGGACCACGGCGCCATTCCGGCTAAAAGATAAACCTTTGTTGCCCGCGGGTATGATTGGGAGCGTCCGTATTATAAGGTAATTTAATTAAAAATACAGGAAGATATTATGAAGAAACCATTACTGGCATTTATTTTTTATAGTTTGTTTTCACAAACTTTTGGGCAACAGCCAACATTAAGCAATTATAATATTACCTGGAATTCACCGTCCATGAGTGCTTCGGGATCAATGCCGTGCGGTGGTGGTGATATTGGAATGAATGTGTGGGTAGAGAACGGCGACCTGTTGATATATATCGCCCGAAGCGGAAATTTTGATGAGAACAATGCTTTGATGAAGACGGGCAGGATCAGGATTAAATTATCGCCCAATGTTTTCGACAGTAAAAATTTTAAACAGGAGCTGCATTTGCAGGAAGGTTATGTAACCGTGCAAGGGGAAGCCAATGGGGTGAAGGCCATGGTGAAAATATGGGCGGATGTATTCAATCCTGTCGCACATATTGATATCACGGGTAATAAAAAAATAAGCGTGGAAGCCAGTTATGAAAGCTGGCGTTACCAGGACAGGATTGTAAAAGAAAGAGAAAATTTTGCTAATTCATGGAAATGGGCCGCCCCAAAGAATAATATTTATAAAAAAGATGTAATCAATTTCAATGGCAATAAAGTTTTGTTTTATCATCACAATACAACCGAAACTATTTTTGATGCAACGGTAGCGCAACAAGGCATGGATGCCGTGAAAGAGCAATTATATAATCCCCTGGCGCAACTGGCATTCGGGGGGGCTTTCAGTGGCGAAAATTTTTCGCCGGCCGGCATCCATGAATCTGTGTATGTAAATACGGATTACAAGGGATGGAAGTTAAAGAGCGACGCCCCTTCCAAACAGCACCTCCTAAACTTGTACCTTCACAATGCACAGGTGAGTGATATCAACAGGTGGAAGCAATCGTTGGATTCAATGGAGAAAGAAGCCGCACCTGGTAAAACTTCTTTTACCAGGTCGCAACAATGGTGGCAGCAATTCTGGGGCAGAAGCTTTATCATAATTGATGAACAAAGTGCGAGTAGTAAAGCATGGGAAGTGGGACGCAACTATCAACTTTTTCGCTACATGCTGGCTTTGAATGCACATGGAAAATGGCCGACCAAATTCAATGGGGGATTACTTACGGTTGATCCGGTGTTTACAGATACTTCAAATAAACTTACGCCTGATTACCGCAACTGGGGAGGTGGTTTACATACCATGCAAAATCAACGGTTGGTTTATTTTCCTATGATAAGATCCGGTGATTGGGATATGCTTCAGCCGCAGATTGATTTTTACCTGCGCATTTTAAAAAACGCAGAACTGAGAACTAAAGTTTATTGGAACCATGGCGGCGCCTGTTTTACAGAACAGATGGAAAATTATGGATTGCCTGATTTTGCTGAGTATGGGCAAAATCGGCCGGATGGTTTTGACAAAGGTGTAGAATACAACGCCTGGCTGGAATATACCTGGGATACCGTTTTTGAATTTTGTTTGATGATGTTGGAAGAAGAAAGATATACCGGTAAAGACATTGCGGACAGAATTCCTTTTATAGAAAGTTGTGTACGTTTTTTTGATGAACATTACCAATGGCTGGCGAGGCATCGTGGTGTAAAAGGATTGGATGGGGATGGCAAATTAATTTTGTATCCCGGAAGTGGTGCGGAGACATTTAAGATGGCAAACAATTCAACCGCTACTATTGCAGCATTGCAAACTATCGTTAAAAGATTGCTTGCCTTGCCCTCAAAATATGCAACGATAGAAAGGCGGATGAAGTGGGATAGTTTGCTGAAACGCATTCCCGGTATCAGTTATTCAAATTATGATGGCCATGTAACTATTTCACCCGCAAAAACATGGGAACGAATTAATAACGAGGAGTCGCCTCAATTGTATCCTGTTTTTCCATGGGGTATCTATGGAGTAGGTAAACCCGGGCTGGACACAGCCCTGAACACCTGGCGCTATGATACGAGTGTAATAAAATTTCGCAATTATATTGGTTGGAAGCAAGATAATATCTGGGCCGCAAGGCTCGGCATGCCGGATGAGGCATGGCGTTTAACATCTTTGAAATTACAAAATAGTGAACGGCGTTTCCCTGCATTCTGGGGTCCGGGTTTTGATTGGGTGCCCGACCACAACTGGGGTGGCAGCGCCATGATAGGTTTACAGGAGATGCTGTTGCAAACCGACAATAAACGGATACTTTTATTTCCTGGGTGGCCAAAGGATAAAGATGTTCTTTTCAAACTGCTTGCGCCTTACAATACTACAGTGGAAGCGGAATTGAAAAATGGAAAAATTTTTTCTTTAAAAGTATTCCCGGAAGAGAGACAAAAAGATGTGGAAGTAATGCTTGATAAAAAATAAGGAAATGTTTAAAAATATTACTGGGTGAAAGTAAAATAAATATTGAATATTATAATCGCCGGTTAGAATTGCGGGCATTGAATCAAACAGGGTGTATTGGAGGGAGCTACCCTTCATGCCATTGCGGAAGCGTCGATTATTTCGAAGACAATTCGTTGGATAGCGGTTGGCTCTATCAAAAAAGAGCGGCAAATTAAAAGAGGCCGGGTAAAATAAAGCCTGTTGCGGCAAAAAATATTAAGAATGAATTTGCAATGTAGAATTAAGCACAGCCTTATTGTTTATTTATTTAACTTACTATTTTTATTGCTTAACACATGACAAAAACAAAACAGGTTAAACAAAAGAACTATTGGTATGGGTTGGGTCGGCAACATATCGAGATACCCAGGGCTATTTTAAAATCAAAGGTTCAGAACAATCTCCTGATGGGACAACTGTACATTTGCAGCCTGGGCTATTATCCCAAAGCCAGCGGGCATAT
>JBDTVX010000038.1:0-21541 GCA_040007015.1 Ferruginibacter sp.
ATTGGGCACTTCATCAAAGAGTTTGTAAGCGCCTGAAGTGGGTCTTAAAATATCCATGATGATTCCCAGCATGGTCGTTTTTCCGCTACCGTTGGGCCCTAATATTCCGAATACAGCGCCTCGCGGAACTTCAAAGCTCACCCCTTTTAAGGCCTGTATCTTTCCGTAATCTTTACTAATATTTTCTAAGGAAAGAATTGACATAATAACGATAAATGTTTAAGCTTTGAAGATAAGTGATTTTATAATTCATAAACAGTAAAAATATTTTAAACGGCGATTCCTACCCGGTGAATCATTAAAGTTGACACCTTTTAAAAAGGTGTCAACTTTAATGATTCACCATCTCCGGATGACAGGGTTACTGTATATGCTTGCCGTGCCATTGAGAAGTAAATTCGCCTACTATCGCGAACCCATTCCGGCTGAAATCACGCTTTTTCAAATGAAGATTATCGATGTCCTCCTGTAAAACTTTTCGCGTAAAAGGATTGATCGTACCTCCCGGTTCCAAAGGTGCTGCGTCAGGGCTGTATTGATAAACAGCATCTACGATGGTACCTCGCGGATACATGATACCCGGCCTGCCTTTTCCCCTGATATCCAGCACAGCCGGGTGATGCAGTCCGATAGTATGCCCATATTCATGCGCCGCCGTGGTAGAATTATTTAGCAGGTTATCCAATTTAAAATAGCCGGTATTACTACCTATTCCGTCTACAAAAGAAATATCGGTACCGGCAAAGGATTCGATCCTGAAATAATTATTTCTCGGGTTACTATTTTCAAAAATCATTTCCGGAACAAGGTTTTCGGACCAATGCCCTTCGATATCAAAGTGCACATTGTACAAACGGTTCATAAGGGTTGCCTTGCCTTTGGCTTCATTCCAATGAGCTGCAATATCTTCTGCAATTTGAAAACTCAATGCATCATTGGCGGCATCACCATAAAAAAATAATACGGAATGAATGATGATTTGCTGCGTGGCTGTATTTATTTCTGCTTCTCCCATTGTTATTAGGTCCCGTTCGCAGGCGACCTTATTTAAAAGTAACTATTAATATTTATTTTTAAAGTTAAGAAAATAAAGAACCTGCATTTTATATTTACCTTAATCGTAATTGGAGGGAAATTTATGAATTACATCGCTCAATAAAAAAGAAGGAGCCAGCTTTTATTTTAAAGACATGATGGACCGGCTCAACTGGTTGCCCATGCATGAATTTTTATACCGCGCTGCCGGGGCAAAACATTTGATGCAGATGCCAGCCGGGCGCAGTATAGCGAAAATTACCCGGAAGGTTCTCCTATTCAGTTTGTACACGCCCTCCCGAATGCGGCGATCAATTTGGGCGAATATGCCACTGAGTTGTACCCGAAGTTGTGCCTGCATCCGGGCCTTGGTAAAAAATAAAAAAGATTGTTTTGATCTGCCTTCCGCTTCCCTTGATTACGGAACCAACGTGGCTGCCAGGGATAAAGAGATTGTGTAAAATGTGCAAAAGGAATTGTATCGAGGTTCTATGATCATGGCAGGTATTCTGTTACAGGTGAAACAGGAACGCATCATTTTCATCGGTTGATCGCAGATAGTTTGAACAAATCTTAGTACTTAATACTGAATACTAAGTTCTGGGTTTTTAACCTAAATCGTTAAAGGAAAGTTTATTCACCAACACCCCATAACCCAGTTTTTGCAGGTTCCTGAGCGACTCCTTAAATGCTGATATTTCTGATAACTGTGTTGTGAGCCATTTGTTATCCGCATAGGTTTTTATACCGAGTATTTCTTCGTAGTAACGCTTTACTGCCATCACGGGACGGGCAAGATCTACAATGGTGAGGCGTTGATTTTTACCTACCTGCGCGGTAAAATAATTGATGCCGTAAAATCGCTTATTACGTTTCAGGTAAATAAACCCTTTTGAATACTGCTTAAATTCATCTTCACATACTTTAAATGCTTCCACATCGAGCCTTTTGGGTATAATAACCTGCATGTTTACATTTTCGCCTTCATACGTTATTTTGGAGCTTTCAAGCGCTACAAGCGCATTGTTTTCTGATGGCTGGTACAGGCTTAATTCATCATCCTGTATGGCACTGCTCACCTGGTCGAGAAAGTTATAAAAATATCCAACCGCCAGCCCTATGGAAACAAGGTCCTGGTCTTTTTTAGCCGCGGGCTGAAAAAATCTTTTAACCACGGTTATACCTACTTCAATCGCGGATTCAGCTGCTGCTGCTGTTAGTAATGGCATAATTAAAGGTTTTAATATTTACTTACTTTACCCTGCTTTTCGGCTTACGCCGTTCATGATTTTTTTACCCGGTTATGTGAATTTATCTTGTTGCAATTTATTCTTGCTAAGCCATGGGCGGATTTTAATTGCAGCTTTTGCAGATAAAATTTCGTAATAAATATATAACAAATATTGTCATTTCAAATATACCCAATGCTTTTTAGGAAATGTATTTTTCATTCAGCCATAACGATTGGCCCCAAATTACATAACCAGGAGGGATCACAAGACCATGTAAACTTTTAATTCCTCACAGGCTTTCCACCCTTGAGCACCCCCTGGATCCTTTCCAGCGTTTTCTTTTCCCCCGTTAGACTCAGGAACGCTTCTCTTTCAAGATCCAGTAAATATTGCTCGCTTACCAAAGTGGGCTCACTTAAATCACCTCCGCACATCACGTACGCAAGTTTTTTAGCAACTGCGGCATCATGTTCTGTAGCATAATTACCTAACCGCATGCCATTGATACCAGCCAGCATGGCGCCAAGCGCACCGCGGCCCAACACCCTGATATCGTTGCGTTGAACAGGCATTGTATAACCGTCGTCGTACAGCTCAATTACCGCTTGTTTCCCTTCGGCTATCCTTCTGCCCGGGTTCATACTCACCAGGTCCCTGCCCTTCCTGTAAAAGCCTAAATCATACCCTTCCCGGGCCGATGTGGCAACTTTGGCTGTTGCAATTGTTAAGAAACGATTTTGCAATGTGATGGTATCCACTTCACCGTCATGCATTTCATCCGCGGCCCGCAACACAAATTCTTTGGTTCCTGCACCTCCTGGAATTACACCAATACCCACCTCCACCAACCCGGTATAAGTCTCTGCGGCGGCTATCACCTTATCTGCATGCAAACTCATTTCACAGGCGCCTCCCAATGCCAGTCCGTGCGGCGCAACCACTACCGGTATTGCAGAGTAACGGCAACGCATAATCGTATTCTGGAACATCCGGATAGCCATATCGATCTCATCATAATCCTGCTCTATTGCCAGCATGAATATCATACCCACATTAGCGCCTGCACTAAAGTTAGTGCCTTCGTTGGCTATAACCAATCCCTTATATTTATCCTCCGCCAGTGCAATTGATTTTTGGATACCTTCCAGCACTTCGCCACCGATGCTGCCCATTTTGGTATACCATTCGAGGCCAAGCACATCATCACCCAAATGATAAGTGCGGCAGGCGCTGTTCTTCCAAACGGTTTGCCCCGCAAAATTCCTCATTACAATAAATGCTTCCCCGCCAGGCATTGTCTTGTACAACTTGCTGCTAACATCATAGCACAAACGCTTTCCATTTTCCACTTTATAAAAACTGGTAGCACCGGTAGACAGCATTTCATCAACCCAGGGAGCCACCTTATAGCCTGCAGCTTTCATTGCTTCTGCAGTTTTGGCAACCCCCAAAACATCCCAGCTTTCAAAGGCCCCGATCTCCCAGCCAAAGCCAGCCATCAGGCCATCGTCTATCCTGTATAACTCATCTGTTATTTCGGGAATCCTGTGTGAGATATAAGAAAATAAATTGTAGTGAAACAGGCGATAAAACTCCCCTGCTTTATCTGTACCCGCACACAATACCTTTAATCTTGTTTTCAGATCATCTATTGCCCTGGCTGTTTCTAATGTAGCAAATCGGGGCTTTTGCCTGGGGCCATATTCCAAGGTTTGTAAATTCAAAGTCAATATCTCTTTTTCTCCCCCCGCAGCATTTATTTTTTTGAAGAATCCCTGCCCGGTTTTATCCCCCAGCCAGTTATGCTCCACCATTTTATTCAGCCAGCCCGGTATTACAAATTGTTCTTTTGCTTCATCACCCGGGCAATTATCATATATCCCTTTCGCCACTTTCACAAGGGTATCGATGCCAACCACGTCTGCGGTTCTGAATGTTGCGGATTTGGGCCTTCCGGCAGCCGGCCCGGTGAGGGCGTCAATTTCATCTATGCTCAATTGTAGTTTTTCCATGGCATGCATAATCGCCATCATACCAAATACGCCAATCCGGTTAGCGATAAACGCAGGAGTATCTTTACAAAGCACCGTTGTTTTCCCCAAATACAAATCACCATAATGCATTAAAAAATCGACCACTTCCGGATCGGTAGCCGGTGTAGGAATGATTTCCAGCAAACGTAAATACCTGGGAGGATTAAAAAAGTGGGTGCCGCAGAAATGCTTTTTAAAATCTTCGCTTCTTCCTTCCAGCATCATATGAATGGGAATGCCGGATGTATTGGAAGTTATTAAGGTACCGGGCTTACGGTATTTCTCCACTTCAGTAAAAACAGATTGCTTTATATCCAGCCTTTCCACCACTACTTCTATCACCCAGTCGCAACCGGCAATGTCTTTCATGTTATCGGTAAAGTTGCCGGTCCTGATCCTCTTCACTACATCTTTTGTATATACCGGTGATGGGTTTGATTTAATTGCTGCCGTTAATGCATCGTTGACAATCCTGTTCTTTACTGCCGGATGATCCAAAGGAATATTTTTCGCCTTCTCACCAGCATTCAGCTCTTTGGGGGCTATATCCAGTAACAATACCTGCAATCCGATACCTGCAAAATGACAGGCAATGCGGCTACCCATTACACCACTACCTAAAACAGCTACTTTCCTGATGATTCTTTTTGACATACCATTTAAATTAGTTAGTTAAACAACTATTATAGACCGAAATTAAGACTTTTTACAAAAGCAATAATAAATAGCATGGTAAATATTATTGTAGCGTGCCGGAGAAAAAAGGTAGCCGAAATATGCTTAAATCAACATCATTACCGATCCCCCGATATTATTACAGGTTTCAATGATTCTGAATATTGCTAGATGTTTTGACTAAACAAAAAAAATAACCGGCATAGACTTCACTAATATTTTTAACCCGTCAAATGACTACGATGGCGAAGATAAAACCACCACTTCTCCGGGAAATGTGTATGGTAGAAATAAAGTTGCCGAAAACCGATTAATATTTTGAATGGTCAATAACGACTACCCATTCACCATTTCTCCTCTTAGCTTACGCAGCTTCCATTATCTGTTGAATCCGAAGGACTCACGAAGTGAAGGTTGCCTGCTTTATCTTCCGCCATTAATATCATCCCATTGCTTTCTATACCCCTCATTTTTCTTGGGGCAAGATTGGCCACCACTACTACCTGTTTGCCGATAATATCTAAAGGATCAAAATGTAGCGCAATGCCACTGACGACTGTTCTTTTTTCAAATCCCATATCTATCTCCAGCTTTAACAATTTATCCGCTTTTGCTACTTTCTCAGCTGATAAAATCGTTCCTACTTTCAGATCGATCTTTGCAAAATCTTCGAAGGCAATAACGGATTTTAAAGAAGCACTTTCAGCTGCTGCCCCTTCAACTCCTGTCTGGTTATTATCTGCCACCGGTTGCCCGTTAGCGGTAGTAACTGCCATTGCTTCCATTTTTAATTTTAAAGTTTTTATTTTTAATTTTTCAACCTGTTCGGTTACTTCATTGTCTTCTATCTTCCTAAACAATAACCGGGGTTCCCTGAGTGAATAACCGACACTTAGTAATTTTCCTTTGCCGGCATTTTCCCAATCCAGCATTTTATCAACCACCTTCATCATGTAGCACATTTTCCTGGCAGCAAAGGGTAGGAATGGATTGATAAACACTGCAAGATTGGCCGTCAACTGTAAACAAATATGAAGGCTGTTGTCAACTATTTTTTGGGCAGCCACCGTCAGTTGGCCATCACCGGCCGTTTGCTTTGCCACTATCCAGGGCTGCTTATCCTGCATGTATTTATTTCCTTTTCTCGCCAGGTCGATCACCTCGTACAATGCATCCCGAAACTTATAGCTTTCTATTAAATTTTCAATGGTGATCTTTGCCTTTGCCATTTCAGCAAATAAAGCCTTATCCGCATCATCAATAATATCGGCATGCAATGGCGGTACTTTTCCTTTGCATAACCTGTGCATCATTACAAATGCCCTGTTCACAAAGTTACCAAATACATCTACCAATTCGCCTTTCACCGCATCCTGGAATCCTTTCCAGGTAAACTCACTGTCTTTCGTTTCCGGTGCAATGGCTGTTAAATAATACCGCAACGCATCCACCATCTGATCGCCACCATTTTCCTTCTTTACAAAATCATTGATATAATCTTCCATCTCAATGCTCCAGCCGCGGCTGGTGCTCATCTTGTCGCCTTCCAGGTTCATGAACTCATTGCTGGGCACATTATCAGGCAATATGTTTCCATGCAGCTTTAGCATGACCGGAAAAATAATGGCATGAAAAACAATATTATCCTTGCCGATAAAATGTACCAGTTTGGTATCTACATCATACCAGTATGGTTTCCAGTCTTTATTGTTATCAATCGCCCATTGTTTGGTGGCGCTGATATAGCCGATGGGGGCATCAAACCAAACGTACAATACCTTTCCTTTACCCCCTTCCACATTTTCCGGCAACGCAATCCCCCAATCCAAATCCCTCGTTACCGCCCTCGGCTGCAAACCAATATCCAGCCAGCTTTTACACTGACCAAGCACATTTGCTTTCCAGTCATTTTTATGATCTTCGAGGATCCATTTGCGTAAGAAAACCTCATACTTATCAAGGGGCAAATACCAGTGTGTAGTAGCTTTTTTTATCGGCGGCTTGCCACTCAATGTGCTATGCGGATTAATCAGTTGCTCGGGACTAAGCGATGTACCACAATTTTCGCACTGGTCGCCATATGCCTTTGGATAACCGCAAACCGGGCATGTACCCACGATATACCTGTCGGCCAAAAATGTGTTGGCATCCTCATCAAAATATTGTTCCGTTTCTTTTATCTCAAGATCGCCATTGTCATTTAAAGCCGTGAAAAATTCCTGCGCTGTTTCATGGTGCAAGGCGGATGTGGTACGATGGTAAATATCAAATGAAATACCCAGGTCGGCCATATTACTTTTCAGCATGGCATGGTATTTATCTACAATTTCCTTCGGGGTAGTATTTTCCTTCATCGCCTGGATGGTAATGGCTGCACCATGTTCGTCGCTGCCGCATACATATACTACATCTTTCTTATTCGCCCTCAGGTAGCGTACATATATATCCGCAGGTAAATAGGCCCCGGACAAATGACCGATATGCTTGGGACCATTTGCATATGGAAGTGCAGAAGTTATTAAATATCTTTTTGGATCAGTCATGTAATTTTTCCCTTTTTGTACTGGTTTTTGAATTACTGTTAAGAATCATTGCAACACTTGTAACCGGATAACTTTTTTGCAACACCCCCATATGAGGTGCCCGCTTTTATCAAATGGTTGTTTTAGTGTGAACGAAGATATTAAAGGGATTCATTGTATCGTAATCCATATAATGTTTCCACTAAAACGCTGCAAATTTACCTAAAGCAGGTACAATACCCAAACAAAGAAAAAAATGCTGCAGTAAGGCAATCATAAATATTATTTTGATTTACTATAATTTTATTTTTAATCTGCCCGGAGCCATTTACTTTTATATATGAGTTTTGATAAAGAATTAAGGGATCATTATTTAACGGGTCATGAGAAATACCTTCGCCATATTTCCGTAGACTGCATCATTTTTGGCTTTCATGATAATGAATTGAAAGTATTGCTGCTTAACGCGAAGTATGCCGGGCAATGGGCCTTGCCAGGCGGATTTATATTAAAAGAAGAGCACATGGATGAAGCCGCCAAACGCATCTTAAAACAAAGAACGGGCCTGGATGAAATCTATATGCGCCAATTCTATGTATTTAGCGCCCCTGAACGATCTACCAGGAAGGTCAACGAGCAGTTTTTGAAAAACGTGGGCGTAAACGCTAAAGAAAGCTGGATGTTTGAACGGTTCATTACGATCGGATATTCCGCCGTGGTTGACTTTTCAAAAGTGCAACCAGTTGCGGATGTATTTTCTACTGCCTGCGAATGGTTCAATATTCATGATATACCCGAAATGCTGCTGGATCACCGCGACATCTTAGATAAGGCGCTGGAAAATCTGCAGTCGCAACTGAATTTCCTCCCTGTAGGTTATAACCTGCTACCCGAAAAATTTACCATGCCGGAGTTGCAAAAATTATATGAAACTATTTTAGTCAGGAAATTAGACAGGAGAAATTTTCAACGCAAGATCGTTGGCACCGGCATTTTGAAACGGTTGAATGAAACCAAAAAAGGTGTAGCGCATAAAGCGCCCTGGTATTATAAGTTTGACCTGCGTAAATATCAAAAGGCGTTAAAAGGAGGAATGGGTTTTGAGTTGTAAGGCATAGACGCCCGGCATTAAATGAATAAAAAAAATGAACAGAAAAAATTTTCTATCCTCCATAGTCCCACTTGCTGCAACTTTCACTGATATTGTAAAAAGACATGAAACAAGTGATCCCGGCATCCGGCCTGTGATCCCGGCTAACCTCGTAAAAGGGGATACCATCGGCATTACCTGCCCCGCAGGGTATATTACCCCGGAAGAAATTCAACCGGCCGTAAATAAATTAAAGGAATGGGGGTTTGAAATAAATATCGGTAGCACTGTCGGAAAAAAAGAATATACATTTGGCGGTACCGATGAAGAGAGGAGGAATGATTTCCAGGGGATGCTGGATGATAAAAAGATCAAAGCTATTTTATGCGCCAGGGGCGGATACGGCGCTGTGCGGATAATTGACAAAATTGATTTTAAAAAATTTGTGCTTCATCCAAAATGGATCATTGGATTTAGTGATATAACGGTACTGCATAGCCATTTAAATCGCAACTACGGCATTGCCTCCCTCCACTCTAAAATGTGCAATAGTTTTCCGGACGACTGGAACAAGGCCGAGCCGATACAAAAAGAGACGATTGAAAGTATCCAAAAATGTTTGACCGGAGAAAAAATGAGTTACACTGCATTTCCCAATACAAAAAATAAAACGGGCATTGCAACAGGTGTATTGGTTGGTGGAAATTTAAAAACAATTGAATCTTTGGCGGGAAGCAACAGCGATCTCGTTACAAAAAATAAGCTCCTGTTTGTAGAAGATACCGGCGAATACTTTTACAGCATCGACCGCATGTTCTGGAACCTGAAGCGAAGTGGAAAACTGGCGCAATTGCAGGGGCTCATTGTTGGAGGGTTTAAGATTAAGAAAGATGATGAAGGAGAAGAGTTTGGGAAAACACTGGAAGAAATTGTACTCGAAAAAGTAATCGAATATAATTACCCGGTTTGCTTTGATTTCCCGGTGGGGCATCAGAAAAATAATTATGCATTGAAATGCGGTGTAATCCACAGTCTTGAAGTAAATACCACCGGCGTGTTATTAAAAGAAATGTAGTATTTTGTATATTTGGTAAAATGAAAAAAATTATGGCAACTGAAATGATTGATAAAGATTATATAACAATAAAGGTTTCTAAAAAAATAGGCAGGATGGGCATTCAAAGGATAAAAGATTTTATAAACTTTTTAGAGACGAATAAAGATGCTTCCAGGAAAGTACCTCAAAAAACAATTAATGAATTATCGAGAAAAATTAACAAAGCTGCCTGGGATAAATTAAAGAAAAAAAGAGAAATAACACTTTAATGATCATAATCGTAGACACCAATATCATTATTAGTGCCTGCCTTGAGTCCAGAAGTGAACTTTATCAAATTCTCACTACAACTTACTCTGATCTGTATTTCACAACTCCCGATTTCACTCTTGAAGAAATCATTGATCATCAAATTGAAATTTGTTTAAAATCAAAAAAAAACATTGTACTATTTCAGCATAATTTATCAGTACTGCCTGGGCATTTACTTATTTTACCCAACGAAGATCTATCAAAACAAAATATAATAGAAGCTGAAAATATTACTGCCGATATAGACGTTGATGATACTATTTTCGTAGCATTTGCTATAGCGTTGGATTCACTTTTATGGACAGGCGTTCTAAAACTTTACAGGGCTTTACGCCGTAAAGGGTTTACAAACGTTATTCTTACTAAAGAGCTAAAACAGATATTAAAAGGTCTATGATAAAAATTCCACCCTATCTAAAAAAAGGCGACACCATTGGTATTACCTGCCCTGCCGGATATATGGCAAAAGAAAAAGCACAAACCTGTATTGATACTTTACAGCAATGGGGCTTTGAAGTAATGGTGGGCAAAACACTCGGCAGCAGTTCCATCAATTATTTTTCGGGAACCGATGAAGAGCGTCTGAACGAGTTACAAGCCATGCTGGATGACGACAGCATCAAAGCCATTCTTTGCGGTCGCGGCGGTTATGGCGTTGGCAGGATCATTGATCAGCTGGATTTTACCAGGTTTAAAAAGAAACCAAAATGGATCATCGGGTATAGTGATATTACTATTTTACACGCACATATTTATTCAAACTATAAAATCGCATCCATTCATTCACCCATGGCAGCCGCTTTTAATAACGGTGAATACAGGAATGAATATATATTATCATTACACAAAGCCATCATTGGTAATAAAGCGAATTATAAATGTGCAGCACATCCATTTAATAAACAGGGCACAGCAAGTGGAGAATTAATTGGCGGAAACCTTTCCCTGTTAACGCATATTATTGGTACCGCGTCCGACATCAAAACAAAAAATAAAATATTATTTATAGAAGATATCGGTGAACTGATCTATAGCTCGGACAGGATGTTGTATCAGATGAAACGGAGCGGTAAACTGGATGGGTTGGCAGCGCTGATCATCGGTGGGTTTACGGATGTAGGAGATACCGACCGGCCTTTTGGGAAAACCATTGATGAAGTGATTTATGACGTAGTGAAAGAATTTGATTATCCGGTATGCTTTAATTTTCCCGTAAGTCATGGAAAAGAAAATTACGCTTTAAAAGTTGGTGTTCAATATGCCCTTACAATAGAAAAAAAAAAGGCCAGGCTAACGGAGTTGTAACAACGAATCCAGTTTCTGATGAAACAATGGAAAGCCATTTAAATTATGATGCGATCCTTTTTCAATCGTAACAAACTGATCGGCGGGTTTTAAAACTGTTTTCAATTTGGCGGCACAGTGGTAAGGGATCACCCAGTCGTCTGTACCGTGAAAAATAGTAATGGGTGCCTTTACCTCCTGCAAATATTCATTGGTGGGAATTTTATAGTCCGACATCCGTGTAGTGGGGTAAATAAAAGCATAACAACCAAATAGATCCGGAATGCTGTAATAAGGCGATTCTAAAATTAATTGTTTGCACCCGTACACCGATGCCAGGTAAGATGCAATACCTGTTCCAAATGATTTGCCGTATATAATGATACTATCTTTCTTATATTTTGCAGCAGCCATCTTATAAACCTGCTCCGCCTGTTGGTATAATATCTTTTCATTTCTTTCACCCACCGATTTTCCAAAACCCGGATAATCTTCCATCCATACTTCACAGCCGTGCCCGGTAAAATTGGAAGCGAATTTTGCATACCGGTTTATATTTTCTTTATTTCCGTGAAAATAAATTACCACTCCCCTTCTTTCCTTACCAGGCGGAAAAAATTGCACCATATTCAAAGTATCGGTATTATTGATCGGAATATCTACTTCGGCAAAAGGGCTATCAAACTTATATTGATAGCTTCTTGCCAGGATGATGGGATGAAATAAAAAAAAATTCTGCAGGTAATATAATGCAATCCCAATAACACAATATAGCAAAACAATTATTTTTATCCAGCGCAGTAATTTTTTATTCATGCCTGCAAGTTACAAAGACGCAAGAACTGTTTACCGTTTGCCGTTTACTGTTTACAGTTTTTTTAAATCGTGGCGTACTTAATTATTCCGATAGTACACCAGTTCGCGAGCCGGACTGTTAATGAAGCAATAAATTATATTAGCTTCATGAAAGGTTATAATAATTCTTCATGTTTGGTATTGAATTTGCCTATGAGAATCTGTCCGAAAAAATTTCTTTTTGCCCCGAATACCCGGATTTCCATGATTTTTTTTTATAAAAATTGTTTTTATTCGTGGAATTCGTGCATTTGTGGAGTTAAAAATGGATGTGGTAAGTGCTCAAATTATTTTCAGACAGCTTTTGAGATGACAATACATTATTTTTACAGCAAGTAATTAATACCCTGCGCAGAAGCCTTAACATATTAAAATGGTTTTCTCTTACACTGATATTTTGGTTGGCGCTTGCTATTTTGCTCATCTATGTTTTGCCTGATTATTCTAAATGGCTTTTTATTATTTTATTATCCGGATGGTTCATAGCATGGGTTTTTGTTTTTAAAAAAGCCATTCAGAAGTTCTGGTTCTTTTTTTCAATGATACTCTTCGTCCTTTTTACCTGGAGCATTTTGCAATTGAGCGTGGTGCAAAATTACCTGGTTGATCAGGTAGCCGCTACCTTATCGGATAAGCTACATGCCAAAGTAAGTGTGCAACATATCAATTATCGTTTTTTCGATAAGATGGCAATGCAGGGCCTGTTAGTGGAAGATCAAAAAAAAGATACATTGCTATTTGCGGGTAATGCAAGGGTAAATATCACCGACTGGTTTTTCCTGAAAAATAAAGCCACTTTAAAATATGTTGCGCTGGACGATGCGGTAGTAAATATGCAACGGACAGATTCGGTATGGAACTACCAGTTTTTAGTTGATTATTTTGGCGGCCCGGCAGATTCTTCCGCTAAGAGAGAAGGAGGAATTGAATTTGACATAAAAATATTTGAGTTTACAAATATCGAGTTTAACCAAATCGATAAATGGGTTGGAAAGAATATGAAAGTGGCGGTAAAAAAATTAAACCTCTATGCCGATGATGTTAATTTCAAAAAGAAACTGGTCAATTTAAACACACTCACCCTGGATGAACCTGTTTACTCCATGGAAGATTATAAAGGAAAAAGACCAGATTCGCTCATTAGAAAAAAAACGAAAAAAATAAATTTGCGACCTGGGCTCTATCAATGGAATACCGATGGCTGGGTAGTCAATGTAGGCAGTATACAAGTTACCAACGGTATTTTTAATAATGAAGTGGAAACAGAAAGGCCCCCTTACCCGGGTCGTTTTGACGGGCAGCACCTTCGCTTTAGTAACATTACCGGTGTATTAAAAAATATACGGTTTGAAAAAGATACGCTTGCTGCGGAACTACTGTTAGGCACCAAAGAAAGAAGCGGTTTTGAACTAAAGAAGCTGCAGGCCAACGTGAAGTTTACACCCGAAAAGATGGAATTTAACCAGTTGGATCTGATCACCAACAAAAGCAGGCTGGGAAATTACTATGTTATGAAGTTTACTGATTTCGGGAAGGATATGGGAAATTTTATTCATGATGTAAACCTGGAAGGAAATTTTATAAATAGTGAATTAAACAGTGATGACCTGGCTTTTTTTGCCCCGGAATTAAAATCCTGGAAAAGGATATTTTCCATTAAGGGGATAGCCAGGGGTACGATTGATAATCTGAATGCCAAACCAATGCTGATAAAAAGTGGCAATTCATTCCTGGACGGCGATATTTCATTGAGGGGATTACCTGATATTAATAAAACTTTTATCGATTTCCACGCAAATGACCTTCAGACAACTTATACGGATATTAGTATCATTGTTCCCTCTTTAAAAAATATAAAACAGCCGGCAGTTAGCAAATTAGGTAATATCCGGTATAAAGGAAACTTTACAGGGTTCATCAATGACTTTGTAGCTTTTGGCTCCATTGATACAAAACTTGGGGTGGTAACAGGAGATATCAATATGAAATTACCTGAAAATAAAGCTCCTGTTTATTTAGGTAAAATTTCTACCGATGGTTTTAAGTTGGGTGAATTTCTTAATAACGATCAGTTAGGCGCCATCACTTTTAAAGGAAAAGTAAATGGAAGCGGATTTACAGCAAAAGATATGAATGCAAATTTAGACGGCTATGTACGTAGCGTGGCTTTTGCAGGTTATGAATACCAAAACATTAATATAAAAGGGGATTTTGGAAAAAAAATATTTACCGGACTGCTTAGTATTGACGATCCTAATTTAAAAGTAGATAGTTTAAAAGGGAGCATTGACCTGAGTGATACGGTGCCGCATTTCGCATTTAATGCCACCCTTGTTAAAGCTGATCTTAAAAAATTAAAATATGCGGTAGATGATTTTGTTTTAAACGGGCAGTTTGATCTAAACTTTACCGGTAGCAATATCGATAACTTTTTAGGCACCGCTAAAATATATGATGCCAGGCTTACACATGAGGGAGTACCGCTCTCTTTCGACTCGCTGGTATTACAATCATCGGTGGAAAATAATCAAAAGCATTTGACGATTCATACCAATGAACTGGATGCAGACCTTGCCGGAAATTTTAAAATACTGGAATTACCGGCTGCTTTTAAGGTCTTCCTCAGCCGCTATTATCCTTCCTATATTGAAAAACCCGGGGATGCTGTCAGCGATCAGAATTTTTCATTTTTAATAAAAACCAAAGAAGCGGATGCCTATTTTCAATTATTGGATAAAAGGCTATCAGGTTTTGATAACGCTACTATTTCCGGTAATCTTAATTTAAAAGAGAATGAATTAAATGTAAATGCGGATATCCCTATGTTCAGTTATGACGGAAAAGTTTTTAATAATATCCGGCTGGCAAGCAGGGGTAACCTGGATTCATTGGTGGCAAATATAGATGTGGATGAAATAGGCATCAACGATAGCCTGAAGCTCCCTGCTTCCAAACTGGTATTTACATCCCACAATGATATTTCTGAAATCAGTATAAAAACCAGGGCCAGTAAAACTTTTGGCGATGCCGCTATTAATGCCAGGGTGCAGACTTTAAAAGATGGCGTAAAAATTCATTTCTTCCCTTCTTCATTCATTATCAATGACAAAAAATGGGAACTGGAAAAGGATGGGGGACTAACCCTGAGCAGATCGGTGGTAAGTGCCAGCGAAGTGAAATTCACGCAGGGCAACCAGCAAATAATTATTTCCACGGAGCCTTCGGAAATATCCAATTCTCATGATGTGGTGATCAGTCTTAAGTCGGTAAACATAAATGATTTTGTTCCATTTGTATTGAAAACACCCCGGCTTGAAGGACAAATGACAGGAACCATCCGTATTCTGGATCCCTTTGGCAAACCCTATATAGAAACCAATACCCGGATAAAAGAGTTCCGGCTGGATGGGGATTCCATTGGTATTGTAAACGGGTCTGGTACTTATTCTGTAGCGTCCGGAATCGCCAAATTTAAACTGGATGCGGACAATATCAAAAACAGTTTCAAAATTGAGGGCAGTTTTAATGCAAAGGATACTACGGAAAACCAGGTTGATATTGCGCTTGTATCGGAAACACTGAACCTGAATATTTTAAATAATTACCTCGGCTCTATCTTCAGTAATATTTCGGGTGTGGCCAATACTTCCGATATGAAAGTAAAAGGAAATTCAAAGCATCTTTCTTTTACCGGCACTGCTAATATTAAAGAAGCTTCACTGTTAGTAAATTATACGCGGTGCAAGTATAAATTTAACAATGAAACCATCATTTTCAACCCGGATGAAATAGATTTTGGAAGCATTATTTTAAAAGATTCGCTTAATAATACAGCTACTTTAAGCGGTAAAATGTACCATCGTTTTTTCCAGGATTTCTCCTTTGACAATATTAAGTTTGAATCGGATAAACTGCTGGTGTTAAACACAACCAAAAAAGATAATTCTCAATTTTATGGAAAAGTGATCGGCAAGGCGCAAATGACGCTGAACGGGCCGGTAGATGATATGACGATGAATATTAGCGGCGAACCTTCCGGGTCGGATAGCAGCCATATTTATTTATTAAGCGGCAGCAGTGTAGAAAGCGGGGTGGTGGACTACATAGATTTCATACAGTTTGGCACCAAGATGGAAGATGACTACAGGGGCAAATTATCCAGTAATATACTGGTAAACATGGAACTAACGGCTAACCCTGCCTGCAAAATTGACGTGATACTGGATGAAGCAACCGGCGACATTATAAAAGGCGAGGGTAACGGGCTGCTGAAAATAAGGGTAGGTAATAAAGAGCCGCTCACCATTAATGGCAATTACAATATTACAAAGGGGGAATACACATTTAATTTTCAAACCTTTCTTAAAAAATACTTTACAGTAAATAGCGGCAGCATTACCTGGAGCGGCGATCCGCTGAACGCAAGAATTGATATACAGGCGGAATACCTTGCCAACAATGTCAATTTTAATCCCATTTCTCCCACACAAATCAGTCAAAGAGAAGATGTAAGAGTAATTGCGCATTTAACGGAGACCCTTTTAAAACCTGCTATAGATTTTGAATTTCAATTACCCGCTTCAAGCCCGCTGAAAAACGATTTTGTGATTGCCACAACATTGCAAAAGTTTAAAGATGATAAAAATGAATTAAATAAACAGGTGACTTCTTTATTACTGTTTAATTCATTTACGAGCAGTTCGCAGGGACTTATTACGGCAAGCAGTGGTTACAGCGTTTTATCGAGTACTATCGGGGGGGTAGTATCCAATGCATTATCAGGTTACTTTAATAAATTTTTACAAAAATATATTAAGAACACGGCCCTGTACCTGGATCTGAATAGCGGACTGGAATTGGAAACCAATGTATCAAAATTACAGGCCGCTGCAAAAAGCGGGTTGGTATTTACCTTATTGAATGGCAGGCTGATCATTACTGCCGGTGTAAACCTTGATTATAATAATCCATACGTATTAAATACCGGCAGAAATAATAACCTGCTGGTGACCCCTGATATAACGGCGGAATGGCTATTATCAAAAGATGGAAGGATAAGGCTGGTAGGCTTTAACCACACCAATTTCGACCTGATCAGCCAGCGCACCAGGACTGGTGTCAGCCTGTCTTACCGCAAAGACTTTGACAAACTCACCCAGTTATTTTTGCCAGATGAAGAGAAAAAACGAATAAAAGCGCTAAACCAGTCAAAACAGCTGGAATAAAGGCCTGATTTTTGGATGGCTGATTTCTGATTTCGTGGTGATAACGGTTGTTTTCATATCATTCGGGAAAGCGGGATTTGGCAGGTAAGGTTTTTTAGCCGGCATTATTTCCATTACTCAACATCCTTGTGTCACTCCCTTGTGCGGCATACCATTTAGTATCTTTTTCCACGTTATAGGTAGGCCGGATATGCCTTTCTGATATGCAGGAACAGGCGCATTACGAACAGGCCGCGGCCTGTTCTTTCAAATAATGTATTATCTTATCCCCGAACGTCCCCCCGGCCCGGATAGAACAGGCCGCGGCCTGTTCCTACATACGCCTGGTTGAAAGCGAAACATCTTAACACCGTATATTATTATCATATTTTTAGTGCTCACTTAAAATATCGTGTCCCATTTTATCCCGTTTGGTGGTCAGGTATTTTTCATTGTGCTCATTTGGCTTTATTTCGATAGGAACTGTTTCCACTACCTCCAACCCATACCCGAGTAAGCCAGCTCTTTTGCGTGGGTTGTTGCTCATCAGTTTCATTTTGCTGATTCCCAGGTGGCGCAGAATTTGCGCCCCTACGCCATAATCCCTTTCATCCATACTAAAACCCAGTTCTAAATTCGCCTCAACCGTATCCATTCCCTGCTCCTGCAGTTTGTAAGCTTTTAATTTATTCAGCAGCCCGATGCCCCTGCCTTCCTGGTTCATATATAAAACAAGCCCCTTACCCGCATTTTCTACCATTTTTAAAGCTTTATGCAGCTGATCACCGCAATCGCAGCGCAGCGAGCCAAGTATATCGCCTGTCATGCAACTGCTGTGTACCCTCACTAAAACAGGCTCCTCTTTTTTCCAATCACCCTTTTTTATTGCCAGATGGATCTCCCCGGTATTAATTTGCTGAAAGGCAATTAACTCAAAATCGCCATACCTGGTTGGCATGTGCACCCTTGTTTCCTCCCTGATAAGGGTTTCCTTGGAAAGGCGGTATGCAATCAGGTCCTTTATGGATACCAGCTTTAAATCAAATCTTTCAGCTATTTCCAATAACTGTGGCAGCCTTGCCATGGTACCGTCGCCGTTCATAATCTCCACCAATACCCCTGCGGGCGCAAAACCGGCAAGTCTCGCCAGGTCAATAGTAGCTTCTGTATGACCGGTTCTTCTTAGAACCCCACCCTTTTTTGCCCTTAGCGGAAAAATATGACCCGGACGGCCGAGGTCTTCCGCTTTTGTAGCCGGGTCTATCAGTGCCTGTACTGTTTTGGCACGGTCATGTGCTGATATCCCGGTGGTGCAACCGTGCCCCAGCAGGTCAATACTTACTGTAAAAGGGGTTGCATGAAGCGAGGTATTGTCAATCACCATTGCCGGAAGGTTTAGCTCATCGCATCTTTCCTCCGATAGTGGAACGCAGATCAGGCCGCGGCCATAAGTACTCATAAAATTGATTATTTCCGGGGTAACGTTTTGCGCTGCCGTAATAAAATCCCCCTCATTTTCCCTGTCTTCGTCATCTACTACAATGACCAACTTTCCATTTTTTATATCTTCAATGGCGCTTTCTATACTATCTAACATCAGCTATACAATTTATCTGCAAAGTTAACAAGGTTTATCCTTTGATGGTTAAGTTGTTATAAATGCGAAATAAGAAATAGCTTTTTACAGTAAATAATTATTACCAAAGCAGCGTTAACTTTCCCCTGATTGCCTTTTGAGATTGTTAATAAATATTAACAATTGTAATTAATTATTTACTTTCTTTACGCCTTAAAAATCATTTATGCTATTAAAAAAACTATTTCCCCTGTTGATCGTCCTTCAGGCGATTCCGTTTTTGATGAATGCCCAGGTTACTACCAGCAGCATAGTCGGGTTTGTGAAATCTAATAATGGCTCTGCGCTGGAAGGTGCTACTGTTACTGCCATTCACCAGCCATCCGGTACTAAATATATTACGGTTTCAAAAAAAGACGGCAACTTTACTATTCCCAATACCAGGATAGGAGGCCCTTACCAATTGAAAGTTGAATACGTTGGCTATTCCCCACAAACGATTGATAATATCTCTTTAAACCTGGGTGAGCCGTTTTCAACGGATATTACACTTTCAACGAGTGCCACCGTGTTGAGCGAGGTAGTTATTACAGCAGGGAGCCGTAACGCCGGCCGTGCTAAAACAGGCGCCAGCACTATTTTTAATTCAAGGCAAATTGCAACTTTACCTTCCATATCAAGAAATATTACGGATTTTACAAGGCTTACTCCACAGGCAAGCAGTGGTAACAGCTTTGGAGGCAGGGATGGCAGGTTTAATAACCTGCAGATCGATGGCGCAAATCTGAATAATAATTTTGGCTTAAGTACCGATCCTCAACCCGGGGGTGGAGCAAGTCCCATTTCAATTGATGCGTACGACGAGATCTCGGTAAATATTGCCCCTTACGATGTGAGGCAATCTGGTTTCACGGGAGCAGGTTTAAACGTAACTACAAAAAGTGGTACCAATACTTTTCATGGTACGGCTTATGGCTTTTACCGGGATCAAAGCTTTAATGGAAAGCATGTGGGTGATATCAATCTTACCCCAACACCGCAAAAAAACAAGGTGTATGGCGGTAGCCTGGGGGGGCCAATTATTAAAAACAAATTATTTTTCTTCGTAAACGCTGAATGGGAAAATTCTTCCGTTCCTAATTCAAATACTTTTGTACCTGCAGGTTCTTCGGCTTCCGGCCAGGCGTCTGCTTCCCCAAAAGACTCTTTGGATAAATTCAGGGACATTTTAAAAACGAAATATGGCTATGATGCAGGTGCTTATGATAATCGCCCAAACTTTGTTACAAAAAATCACAAGTTTCTGGGTAAAATAAACTGGAACATTAATAATGTCCATAAACTCGTCCTAAAATACAGTGATTTTAAAGGCAGCGATCAATCGCCTTTAAATGGCAGCAGTGTTCCAAACAGCGGCGCCGGCGGTTTCACTATAAGAGGAATTCCCGGGTCGCAGTCGAGATTACCCAATAACAGGAATGGGGATCAATCGATCGGTTTTTCCAATTCCGATTATGCAACGGATCACATCGTAAAATCAGCCACCCTTGAATTGAATAGCAATTTCTCCAGTAAGATATCTAACCAATTATTATTTGCCTATACCCATATCAGTGATATAAGAAACAGCCCTGGTGGTATTTTCCCAACCATCGAAATTTTTAATGCTGATAGTACCGTACCCGGCGTAACAAAAGGACGCAATTATATGAGTGCCGGAACAGATCCTTTTACAAGAAATAATGAAGTGATCAATAATATAGCTTCTATCACTGATAATTTCACTTATTATGCCGGAAAACATACCTTAACTGCGGGCGCTACTTATGAGTATCAAAAAGTTGGAAATGCTTTTATGGGTGGGTCTGAAAGCTATTATATTTATAATACCCTCAATGATTTCATGACCGATGCACCACCTGCCTTCTTTTCCTACACTTATTCTTTGATTCCGGGCCAGACTAAAGTATTTTCCGCTGACTTAAAGCTGGGACAAATAGGAGTTTATCTCCAGGATGAATTTAATGTAAACCCTAATTTCAAACTCACCTTTGGAATAAGGGGGGATGTGCCTACTTATCTTAAACAACCTATTGAGAATATCGCAATTTCAGCGTTGCAATTTCCTGATAAAGACGGCAATTTAATGAACTTCAGCACTGGAAAATGGCCCAAAGCTAAGGTGCTTCTTTCTCCCCGGGTTGGTTTCAGGTGGAAAGTACCTGATGAAAAAGGCCTGGTTATACGCGGTGGAACCGGGATATTCACCGGTAAAATACCCTTTGTATTCTTAACCAATATGCCAAGTGGCAGTGGCGTGTATCAAACAGGTGCGGTGATTAATTCCACTACTGGCTTAGCCGGTATTACATTTAACCCTAACCCCGATGCATATATTGGCAAGTTCCCCTCAACCGTTACTCCTACTGCTCCCGGAAGTTTCGTGCTGATCGATCCTAATTTTAAATTTCCGCAGGTTTTTAGAACAAACTTCGGAATCGACCAGCAATTCGGCGATGGATTTACTTTTACACTGGATATGTTGTTTACAAAAGATATCAATGCAGTAAAAATGCGCAATGCAAATCTAAAAGATCCAACAGCGATTTTATCCGGCCTGGACAACAGGAATTACTTTCCTTCTTCAACTGCCGCGGGTGATAAAT
>JBDTVX010000039.1:0-21101 GCA_040007015.1 Ferruginibacter sp.
GCTTATTGCAAAACCCGCAACGGAAATATGTACTTTGGAGGCATTAACGGGTTTAATGAATTTTTTCCGGGCAGCATTAAAGAAAATGATTTTGAACCCCCGCTCGCTATCACTGGTTTCCAGCTATTTAATAAAGAAGTACCCATCGCTGCTGATGACAAAGACCCATCGCCGTTGAAGAAAAATATTTCGGAAACAAAAGAAATAACCCTGCCTTACAGCAGTTCAGTAATATCATTCGAGTTTGCCTCGTTAAATTATACCGCCCCCGGGAAAAAACAATACGCATATATGCTGGAGAGCTTTGATAAAGGCTGGAATGATATAGGGAAACTGCACAATGCCATGTATACAAATCTGGATCCCGGTAATTATATTTTTAAGGTAAAGGCTACGAACAAAGACGGCGAGTGGTCCCCGCGCACCGTTGATATCCGGCTTACAATTACTCCTCCCTTCTGGCTCACCTGGTGGTTCAGAGCCCTGCTGGTAATTTTTATACTTGGAAGCTTTGGAACATTTTTTAGCATTCGTGTTAGCGTTATCCGCAAAAGGGAGCGTGTACTGAAGCGCGTTGTAGCCGAACGGACCCACCAATTGGCGCATTCTGTGGAGGAAGAAAAAAAAGCAAGGCAGGAAACAGATTATGCCAATAAGGAACTTGAAAGAAAAAATTCAGAACTGGAACAATTTGCATACATAGCCTCGCATGATCTCCAGGAACCGTTGCGAACCACAGCCAGCTTTGTAGAGTTGCTTCAACAACAATACCAGGGCAAACTTGATGATAAAGCGGATAAATATTTTACCTATATCCTTCAGGCATCAGACAGGATGAAGCTGCTGATAAAAAACCTGCTCGAATTTTCGCGGATAGGCAATAAAAAAGGATTGGAGGAGGTAGACTGCAATAAGATCCTCCTGGATGTGCTTGCGGATTTGGGTATGGCGATAAAAGAAGCCGGGGCACACATTAGTTATAGCGAACTGCCGGTGATCAATGGTTATCCCACAGAGATCAAACAGCTTTTTCAAAACCTGATTACGAATGCTATTAAATTCAGAAAAAAAGACACCCGGTCGCAGGTAAAAATTTCAGTGCACAAATCACAGGGCTCCTGGGAATTCAGATTTGAAGATAATGGAATCGGAATAGAAGAAAAACACAATGAAAAGATATTTGTGATTTTTCAACGGTTGCATACCAGGACTGAATATGAAGGCTCCGGTATCGGATTGTCGCATTGTAAAAAAATTGTGGAACTGCACAACGGGAAAATATGGCTGAAATCTATTCCCGGCCAGGGGGCCACATTTCATTTTACCCTGCCGGCGGGCAACCAGGCCATCAAAGAAAATAATAACCAATGAAATAAAAAGCAACCGGCTATCGGTTTTACCTGGTAATGAGCCCCGGCTGCACGGTTCGTTAAATAATTAAATCAATAACTATTAAATGCCATAAATGGGTCATAGATAAAAAGATAAGAAGTTGTTCTTATCGGATCGTGGTGACAAATTAAACACAAGAATTTTATGCGGATTTATTTATATCTTCTTTTTTTAGTGGCACAGGTTCAGCTTCCACAGTTTGCTTTCTCACAAAAACAATTGGTGTTTGATCATTTGCGAACAGAAAACGGGCTTTCACAAAGCAATGTAGGTTGCTTTTTGCAGGATAGCCGCGGATTTATGTGGTTTGGAACGGGTAATGGATTAAATAAATATGACGGTTATAATTTCACCATTTACAGGTACAACGATACGGATATAAATAGCCTAAGCAATAATCGCATCACTGGGATAGTTGAAGATGAGCAAGGCTTTGTGTGGGTGGGAACCGAGCAGGGCGGATTAAACAGGTACGACAGGAAAAAAAATAATTTTATCAGTTTTAGAAACGATCCAAAAAATGCGGCCAGTATTTCAAGTGATCATATTACCAGTATGGTGGAAGGCAAACAGGGGATTATTTGGATAGGAACAAAAAACGGCGGACTAAACATGTTTAACAAAAAGAACGATCAATTTATTAATTACACCAGCAATGAAAATGACAGTAAGAGTTTGAGCGATGCTTTTGTTGTCGATATCGTGGAGGATAGCCAGGATAATTTATGGATCGGCACCGGTAAAGGCCTCAACTTATTTGATCAGAAAAATAAAACATTTACCAGGTTTCAGCATAATAAGAATGATATCAAATCAATAGCTTCCAATGACGTAAGGATTATCTTCGAAGATTCAAGAAAGAATTTATGGATTGGAATGGGAGAGGGTGAATTGGATTTACTGAATAAAAAAACAGGCGTATTTGTACATTACAAAAACATGCTGCATGATGGCAATAACCTGAACAATGATTTACTAACCATCGCTGAAGATAATGATGGAAATCTCTGGATAGGTACTAAGGATGGGGGCCTGTATACTATTGACCCGGATGCAAAAATCGTTCACAATTACCTGCATGATGACATAGATAAAACAAGCCTCAGCAGAAATACGATCTCGTCCATTTATAAAGACAAAGCTGGGAACATGTGGATGGGGATACCTGCCAGTGGAATTGATTTCCTGAATAGAGAGGGTGCAAAATTCACTCATTATAAGCCCAACTTGTCAAAACACAGCCTGAGTCCAAATGATGTTGTTTGTATTTATGAAGATTCTGAAGAAAATGTCTGGATTGGAACCGATGGCGGCGGATTAAATCTCTTTAACCGGAAATCAGAAGATTTTGTTCGGTACCATCATAAGGCAGGAGACAAAAAAACCATAGGCGGTAATAAAATTTTAAGTCTTTGTGAAGACGGTAGCGGCAACTTATGGATCGGTACCTGGGATGCGGGAATAACTGTATTTAATAAAAAGAACAACACATTCAAATATTTTAAAAATGATCCCTCCAATCCTTCCAGTTTAAGCGGTAACAATGCGTGGGTAATTTTTCAAGACAGGGAAAAAAATATTTGGATCGGTACCTATGGAAATGGATTGAATTTATATAACCCGGACACTGGGTCATTTACTTATTACACTCATAATGAAAATAACGCTGCCAGCCTTAGTGATAATAATGTCATCAGCATCTTCGAAGACAGCAAGGGACTTCTTTGGGTAGGCACAGATGAAGGTGGCTTGAACAGGTTAGACAAGAAAACAAAACAATTCACTCATTTTATCCATGACCCTAAAAAGAATAGCATCAGTGATGACTTTGCAAGTAGCTTTTTTGAAGATGCAAAAGGTAACTTATGGATAGGTACCGGAGTTGGCTTAAATTATTTTGACACGGAAAATAATCGTTTTACCGCCTATACTTCCAGCGACGGCTTGGTTTGTGATCAGATAACGGGAATTGTAACAGACCCTAAAGCTAATCTATGGCTGAATACCCCGCTCGGATTATCGCGCTTTAATCCAACAACCAAAAAGTTCAAAAATTTCGACCTTACTGATGGCTTGCCGACAAGTGAGCTTACCGGAAAGAGTTTTTTTAAAAGCCGCACAGGAGCCATTTATTTCGGAGGCGTTAACAGTTTCAATATGTTTTTTCCGGATAGCATTGAAGAAAATAATTATGATCCACCCCTTGTAATGACGGGCTTTGACATATTTAACAAGGAAGTGCCCATTGCATTGAATGACGACGATCCTTCGCCGCTCAAAATGGATATTACTGAAATAAAGGAAATTAATCTTAGCTATAAACACTCTGTTATCACATTTAAATTTGCGGCTTTAAATTATACCGGAAAAGAAAAAAAACAATACGCTTATATGCTGGAAGGATTTGATAAGACCTGGAATGAAACAGGCTCCAACCGATCCGCTACTTATACCAACCTGGATCCGAGGAAATATATTTTCAAAGTGAAAGTGTTAAAGAATAACGGCGAATGGTCATCACATACAATTACTATTTATCTAAATATTATCCCACCATTCTGGTTAACCTGGTGGTTCAGGCTTTGCCTCGTCGGCTTCATTATTGGCAGCGCTGTTTTATTTTACAGGATTCGTGTTAATTCAATCAAAACACAAAAAAGAAAACTTCAGCAGCTGGTACATGAACAAACGCGCCAGTTAGTTCAATCCACCCATGAAGAACAACTGGCACGGAAGGAAACTGAGCGGTCAAATATTGATTTGGAAAGAAAGAACAAGGAACTGGAACAATTCGCCTATGTAGCTTCACACGATTTGCAGGAGCCGCTGCGTACCACTTCAAGTTTTATAGAACTGATTCAGAAACAATACCATGGAAAACTGGATGATAAGGCAGATAAATATCTTGATTTTATATCGGATGCATCCGACCGGATGATAGTGCTCATAAAAGACCTGCTGGATTTTTCAAGGATTGGAACAAAAGCGGAATTAAAAACGGTGGACTGTAATATCATCCTGAAAAATGTGCTGACAGATATTATGGTAGCGATACAGGAATCGGAGGCCAGTATTGAATATACGGCATTGCCCGTCATCAATGGCTATCCCACTGAGATCAAATTGCTTTTTCAAAACCTGGTTCTTAACGCAATAAAATTCCGGAAGAAAGATACGTCGCCACAAATAAAAATTTCTGCTCAAAAAAAGGGTAGCCTTTGGCAATTTGCAATCAGCGACAATTGTATTGGAATAGAAAAAAAACACAGCGAAAAGATATTTGATATTTTCCAGCGCCTGCATACAAGGAAGGAATACACAGGATCGGGTATTGGATTATCTCATTGCAAAAAAATAGTGGAATTGCATCATGGAAAAATTTGGGTAGAATCAATTCCGGGAGAGGGAAGTACTTTTTATTTTGCACTTCCTGCCGGGGGGCCGGGGATTGACCAGTTAACAAACGATGGCACAAAAACTAAATTCATTATTGCGGACTAAACATGCTGAACGCTTTTGTAATTGAAGACTTTTTGACTAAACACATTGTAAACCGTAAAGCAATGACGGCGATCAATAAAAATGGTTCCGGGTTTTAAAATAATTGAACCGATCTGTAAAATAAAAAAAGAAATTTATGAACGATATACAAATAAAAATAACATGAAACACCTTACCGTCATATTGTTTTTTATACCCGCTTTTTCCCTTCTATCTTATTCACAAACAGGTAATCTGAAATTCAGTCATCTAACTACCAGCGATGGACTTTCGCAAAGTTCGGTTTTTGCGATTTTAAAGGATTACAAAGGCTTTATGTGGTTTGGTACGGATGAGGGATTAAACAAATATGATGGCTATAAATTCACCATATATAAACATGATCCTGAAAATCCGGAAACCATACGGGATAATTCGATCTATAGCTTAATGGAAGATGCAGCTCAAAATTTATGGGTCGTATCATCTGCCGGGTTGGATAAGTTCGACAGGCTAAAAGAATCCTTCATTCATTACAATACTGACGAAAGCGGCGTCATTTTCAGAAACATATTCCAGGATAGTAAAAAAAGGATCTGGCTCGGTACCACGCAGGGTTTTTGCTTGTTTGATGCAGGTAAAGGTAAATTTAAGTTCTATAAAAATAGTGCAGGGGATTCCATTAGCCTGCGACAGAATTATGTATATAAAATCACGGAAGATAATTATGGTGAATTGTGGATCGCAACAAGAAACGGGCTTAACCGTTTTAATCCTGAAACAGAAAAATTTATACAATATCGCAATGATCCAGCAAATAGCAAAAGCATTGGTGCGGGTTATATCAAAACGGTTTTTAAAGATAGCAAGGGAAATATCTGGATTGGCACCCAGGGAAGCGGGGTTGCATTATTTAACCGTACGGATAATTCTTTTATTAATTTCAAACACGATCCCCTTAACAAAAACACGGTATGCCACAATGATATTTTATCCTTTACGGAAGACGCCAATGAAAAATTATGGATAGGCACCGAAAATGGCGGCATCAGTGTTTTTGACTATTCAAAAAACAGTTTTGTTTGTTACCAATACAACGAAAACGATCTTTTTAGCATCTCCGGAAATTCTGTGTACAGTCTTTATAAAGATAATATTGGCAATATATGGGCAGGCACCTGGTCCGGGGGAATCAACTTCCACCCTTTTTTAAGGGATAAGTTTTCACTTTACAGGAATGTTCCCAATAATAGCAACAGCCTTAGTAATAACCTGGTACTTTCAATCAGCAATGGCCCCGGTAATGATATCTGGATCGGCACCGATGGAGGAGGATTGAACCGCTTTAATCCATCTACACACAATTTCACAAATTACCTGAATAATAATAGCAGTAAGAAAAGCATTTTTAATAATTATGTGCTTTCGATCTCAGCGTATTTACCCGGTTTTCTGGCGCTGGGTTTTCACCGGGGGGGATTGGATATATTTGATGTACAAAAGCAACTCGTTAGCCACTATCCGTTAACAAATTTAAGCGCAAACAAGCTGGCATCACCCAGTGTAAATATTGTTTACAAAGACAGGCAGCAAGACTTATGGTTGGGAACTTCTGATAATGGCGGCATCTATTTGTTTGATAAAAGCGCAAAATCATTTACCAATTTTTATCCGGATTCCAAAGATGGAAAAGGTATTAACGACAGAAGTGTATTTGTAATGTATGAAACCAAAGCCGGACAGTTGTGGCTGGGAGGAGATCACGGGCTGGATATTTATGACAGGAATACCAATAAATTTACTCATTACCATCATGAGCCAAAAAATAAAAGCAGCCTGAGTAATAACACCGTATACGCTATAATGGAAGATCATACGGGTAATCTGTGGCTTGGTACCGCAGGGGGATTAAATTTCTTTGATATTAAAGCAAAGACCTTTCTTGCATTTACTGAAAAAGACGGGTTGCCGAATAATGCCATCAGGAGTATCCAGGAAGACCGCCACGGTAATTTATGGATCAGTACAAATAACGGGCTGTCAAGATTTAACCCTTCAACCAGGGATTTCAGAAATTATACGATCAGTGACGGTCTTCAAAACAATGCATTTAAAGCCAATGCATCTTACCAATCACCCGATGGGGAAATGTTTTTTGGGGGTGTAAATGGCTTTAATACTTTTTATCCTGATAGCATAAAAAATAATGATTTCGTGCCACCTGTTTATATAACAGACTTCCAGGTATTTAATAAGCCCGTTGGAATAGGCGGTAACTCCCCGTTAAAACAATCCGCCAGTGAAACGAAAGAGATCACGCTTTCCTATGACCAGTCTGTATTTACATTTGAATTTGCCGCACTCAACTTTATTCACCCCGAACAGAACCGGTATGCATATAAGCTGGAAAATTTTGATAAGGAATGGAACCAGGTGGGTAATAAACGCACGGCTACCTATACCAACCTTAATCCCGGAAAATATGTCTTTAGGGTAAGAGGCAGTAACAATGATGGTGTTTGGAATGAGACAGGGGCTACCGTATTAATTACGATCACCCCACCCTTCTGGCTTACCTGGTGGTTTAGGCTGGCAGTATTGCTGCTGATTGCGGGAGGAGCGTTTGGTTTTTACATGTTTCGAATGAATATTGTAAAAAGGCAGAAAATTTTACTGGAGCAAAAAGTGAATGAGCAAACCATTCAACTGGTACACCTGAACAAAGAAGAACACATAGCCAGGGTGGAAGCTGAACAAGCCCGGACTGAATCGGAAATGGCCAGGCAGGAAACTCATCATGCTAACGAGAAATTAAAAATAAAAAATAAGGAGCTGGAACAATTTGCTTATGTGGCATCCCACGATTTGCAGGAACCCCTTAGAACTACGGCCAGTTTTGCAGAATTGCTGCAACAACAATACCATGGGAAGATTGATTCAAAGGCGGATAAATACCTGGCCTTTATTTCAGATTCAACGGCCAGGATGAGAGTGCTCATAAGTGACCTGTTGGATTATTCAAGGATTGGAACGAAAGTGGAATTAAAAAAGATTGACTGCAATATTGTCCTCAAAAATTTATTGGCAGATCTGATGGCGGCAATACAGGATTCAAAGGCAGTTATCCAATATAATGTACTGCCGGTAATTAATGGGTACCCTACTGAGATCAAACTGCTTTTTCAGAACCTGGTAGTCAACGCGATGAAATTCAGGAAGAAAGATATAAGTCCGCAAATAAAAATTTCCGCCAGGGAAATAGATGGTAATTGGGAATTTGCCGTCGCCGACAACGGCATTGGTATAGAAAATAAATACAGCGAAAGAATATTTGATATTTTCCAGCGTCTGCATACAAGAAAAGAATATGAAGGTTCAGGTATCGGTTTATCGCATTGTAAAAAAATAGTGGAACTGCACAAAGGGAAAATCTGGCTGGAATCTGAATTGGGAAAAGGCTCCACGTTTTATTTTACAATCCCTCAAAATAAGAATAATGACGGATGAACAGGATTAAAATGTGTATCTCCGGTTGATATAGCGCTGAACCGGTGAAATGAAGTGAAGGGCAATAAAATGACACAATTTACAGTTAAATAGTACCGGTGGCTTAAAAAGATAAAGCTAAAAATAATTCCGTGCTATCATAATTTTTTTTGGAAAAAATCCCTGCTATGAATGTATGCCGTTGGCTCCTTCTATTTTTCTTGCTGAACTGTTGTTTTTTTGCTTTTTCGCAAAGACCCTATGTTCAATTTGAACATATCGGAACCACTATGGGACTCTCCCAAAGCACTGTTTTTTCTATTTTCCGGGATAGTCGGGGATTTATGTGGTTTGGCACAAACGATGGACTGAATAAATACGACGGATACAGGTTTACCGTTTATAAATATGATGCCGCAAATGGAAATAGCCTTAGCGCTAACAGTATCCGGGACATCATCGAAGATTCAGATGGTAATATTTGGATAGCAACCTGGGGAGGTGGCGTAACCAGGTTTGACTGGATAAAAGAAAAATTTACCCGGTACAGGTATAATGCTAAAGATCAATCGGGTATTGGTAATGATTATGTAAGTAAGATTTTCAAGGACAGTGAGGGCGACCTATGGTTAGGAACAGAGGGAGGCGGATTAAATATGTATGATAAAAAAAATAACAATTTTATTCATTACCTCCACGATAAAAACGATCCGCAAAGCCTGAGTGATGACCGGGTGAAAGAAATAGTTGAAGATGCTGGTCATACATTGTGGATTGGCACACTTGCCGGAGGATTAAATCTATTTGATAAAAAAAAGAAGACATTCCGTCGTTTTCAACACGATGATAAAAGCAGCGGTTCTTTGTCTTCCAATAATGACCTGGTGCCTTACATAGATCGCAGAAATCAATTGTGGATTGGCACACGTGGCGGGGGACTGAATTTATTTGACAGAAAAAAAGAAACTTTCATCCATTTCAAAAATGATCCTGCTAACAGTAATAGTTTATCCGTAAATGTTATAAACGCAATCGACGAAGATGAAGAAGGTAATATTTGGTTAGGGACTGAAAATGGCGGACTAAGTGTATTGAATGCCCATACAGGAAAATTTAATAATTATTTGCAGGATGATGCTGATAATACGAGCCTCAATAGTAATACCATCCTATCTGTTTGCCGGGATGATAAGGGGAATATGTGGGTGGGAACTTTCAGCGGAGGCGCTAATTTTGTAAGCCGGGATGACAATAAATTCGTTCATTACCGGCATACCTCTTTACCGTTTAGTTTAAATAATAATAATGTGTTATCCATTTTTGAGGATTCCAAAGAAAATCTATGGATAGGAACAGATGGCGGGGGACTAAACTTATTTGACAGTAAAAAAGGCATTTTCACTTCTTATAAAAATGATCCTTACAATAAGAATAGCCTGTGCGGAAATTACGTCTTAACCATTTTTGAGGATAGTGAAGGAAATCTATGGATCGGCACATGGGGGAATGGGATAACGGTATTCAATAAACAAAAAAATACGTTTAAACATTTCAAATATGATCCTTTAGATCCAAAGGGATTATGCAACCCGAATGCCAGGACTATTTATCAAGATGAAGATAAAAATATCTGGATAGGAACATATGGCGGGGGAATCAGCCGATACGACCGGAAGAATGACAATTTTATCAACTACCGGAATGATCCCCTAAATCCTTCAGCCCTTGGTAATAATTATATAAATAATATTTGCAGTGACAGGAAAGGAAACATTTGGATCGCCACGAATGGTTCCGGCGTCGATCTGTTCAACAAAAAAACATCCACATTCACCCACTATCGCTATGTAGAAGGCAAAAACAGTATCAGCAACAACGATGTATATAGCCTGGCAGAAGACGAAAAAGGGAATTTATGGATCGGTACCGGCCTGGGACTGAACCGGCTGGATGCCAAAACAAGGCAGTTTACAAATTATTTTGTAAAGGACGGGCTGCCCGGCAACACGATTGCCGGTTTATTGTTTGATAAAAAAGAAAATTTATGGATCAGTACCTTTAATGGTCTGTCGCGGTTCAATCCGGTTACAGGAACAATTAAGAATTTTACACTCGATGACGGATTACAGTCGAACGAATTTAAAATTAATTCCCGTTATAAAAGCAGTTCCGGAAAACTGTATTTTGGAGGCATTAACGGATTTAATGGTTTTTTTCCCGATAGTATTAAGGAAAAAAAATATGAGCCGCCACTTGTCTTTACTGATTTCCAGGTTTTTAACAAGCAAGTACAGATCGGTGAAAAAGGTAGTGATAAAACATTCCTAAAACAAAGTATCACCGTTACTAAAGAATTGGTATTACCCTATGATCAGTCTGTGATTTCATTTGAATTTGCTTCTTTAAATTATGTTTCCGTGGATAAGAAGCGGTATGCATATATGCTGGAAGGCTTTGATAAAAGTTGGAATGATATTGGCACTAAGCATACGGCAACCTATACTAACCTGGACCCGAAAAAATATATATTTAAAGTGAGGGGATTGAACAACGAAGGACTGTGGTCTTCAACTATTGCATCTGTTCAACTTACCATCACCCCTCCATATTGGCTTACCTGGTGGTTCAGGCTGGCTGTATTTATAGGCATTGCCGGTGGGATAATAGCATTTTATAAATTTCGAGTCCGTAACATTAAGGCCCAAAAAACAAAACTGCAGTACCAGGTCTATGAACAAACCCGGCAATTACTGCAATCTACTAAGGAGGAACAAAAGGCAAGGCAGGAAGCGGAACTGGCCAACCAGGGACTGGAAGCAAAAAATAAAGAGCTGGAACAATTTGCTTCCATCGCCTCGCACGATTTACAGGAGCCACTACGTACTACTTCGGGGTTTGTAAAACTGATACAGGATCAGTATTATGGAAAACTTGATGAAAAGGCCGATAAATACCTCGCTCTTATTTCAGATTCAACGGCCAGAATGAAAGTACTCATAAATGACCTGCTGGATTTGTCAAGGATCGGAACAAAAGTTGAATTGGCAAGGATTGACTGTAATATCATGCTTAAAAATATGCAGGCAGATATTATGGCAGCAATACAGGAAACAAGGGCCGACATACAAAATACGGATTTACCTGCGATCACCGGTTACCCGACAGAGATCAAACTGCTTTTTCAAAACCTGGTGATCAACGCAATAAAATTCCGCAGGAAAAATGTAAACCCGCAAATAAAAATTTCTGCCCGGGAAACGGAGAGTCATTGGGAATTTGCAATCAGTGATAATGGTATTGGCATAGAAAAAAAACACCGCGAAAGAATATTTGATATTTTTCAACGGCTGCATACCCGCACCGAATATGAAGGTTCAGGTATTGGGTTGGCCCATTGTAAAAAAATAGTTGAATTGCATAAAGGAAAAATTTGGGTTGATTCCATCCCTGGCGAAGGAACAATATTTCATTTTACAATCCTCAAAATTGCTGATTCAAAAAAAAACTGAATTGTGGATTACTTATTGATGATAACATTATATAAACATGCAGACAATGAACGGCAGGGATTTCTTGTTCAAAGCAAAACTTTATTTTATATTTTCAGCGCCACGGTACTGGAAAGAAATATGCATACCACGGCAGTGGTTTGTGTATTATAAAAAGCTCCGGGAGTTGTACAATGCAAAAATCCGGGCAGAATCAATACCGAATGAAGTAAGTATTTTTTATTTTACCTTAATAATTAGCAAAGATCTGCAGGCAGGTCCGTTTTATACTAAAAATCAAACAAACCTATGAAACAAAAATTAAACTGTATCCTGCTTGTAGATGATGACGAGCCAACCAATTTCATCAGTAATATATTGCTCGAGGAAGCTGGCTACACCAGTCATATACAAATTGAGGAAAGTGCGAAAAAAGCGCTGGAGTATCTTTCAAAAACAGGTCATTCCGGTAATAAGAACCCCGGCCTGTGTTATCCTGAGCTCATATTCCTCGATATCAATATGCCAGCAATGAATGGTTGGGAATTCCTGGATAAATACAAGGAATTGAAACTGGAGCTGCATCATAAAACCATCATTATTATGCTTACCACCTCCATCAACCCGGATGATAAATTAAAAGCCGAAAATATTCCGCTGGTTACTTCATTTGAGAATAAACCCTTAACCGGCAAGATGATTGAAAGGATAATAACGAAACATTTTGGCGATGGGCGGGAAATAGAAAAGGATAAACCAAAGCCAGTAGTTTCGCTATCCCCTCTATAGAATCAGAAACCAGATTATGCTTAATAAACTATTAGCGCAACAGGTACAAAGGCATTTGGGCGACATCGCAGGGCTGCCCGAAGCGTTTACGACTTTTATAAAATCGATCAGTGGGTCATATGACGGATTTGACGAGAAAATTAATTCGCTTGAAACTGCATTGGATGAAGGTGCGGGTGAACTGCGTGGATTAAATGAAAAATTGTTGAATGAAACTACCGAACTTAAAAATGCCAACAATGAGCTCAGCAGGATATTTAACCAGGTAAACGAAGGCTTCTTTGTAAAAGATATTATTGGCGACAGGTATATTCAAATGTCTGTTGGATGTGAAAAGATTTATGGATACAGCATCGGTGATTTTTATGCCAACAGCCTGCTTTGGTTCCAGGTGATCCATCCCGATGACCGCGTTCTGATTGATGAAGAAAATGAGCTGTTAAATAACGGTGTTAAAACAAAAAGCGCTTACCGGATCATTCTTAAAGATAAAACAACCAGGTGGATAGAAGTAAAAGCAATACCGGTTATTGTGCAAGGGCGGCTTACCAGGGTAGAAGGAGTGGTGAATGATATAACGGAAAGAAAAAATGCGGAGAAGTTATTGATCGAGCGGGAAGCAAAATATCGTTCTTTTTTTGAGAATAATATAGATGGCGTTTTATTAAGCAGGCCCGATGGCGCCATCGAGGAGGCTAACCCCGCAGCCTGTGAAATATTCAAAGCCACAGAAAAAGAAATTTGTGAATATAGCCGATCGGGGTTGTTAAGGATTGCGGATCCTTCCCTGCTAAGCCTGTTGGAAGAGCGCGACCATACAGGTAAGGTTAAGGGAGAAGGTATATTCATGCGGCGTGATGGAACAACCTTCAGTGCAGAGATCGCATCGAGCAAATTTAAAGATACGAATGGAGAAGAAAGGACCTCTACTATTGTGAGGGATATTACAGACAGGAAAAAAGCAGAAGCAGCAATGGTAATGAATGAACGGCAGTTGGATCTTATCTATAATACCGTGACCGATAGCATTTTTATGCTGAATATTGAAGCCGGTGACAGGTATAAATTTGTTTCAGTCAACCTTTCTTTTTTAAAAGCCACCGGCCTCAAAAAAGAACAGGTAATCGGCAAATATATAGCCGAATTAATTCCATCCCCCTCCCTGGAGCTGGCACTCGCAAAATACAAAGAAGCTTTAACTGAAAAAAAGACCATTAGTTGGGAAGAACAAACACGGTATCCAACCGGTATAAAAACAGGCATTGTAAGTATCAATCCTGTATTGGAAGATAATGGTAATTGTATCAGGATCATTGGCTCTGTACATGATATTTCTGAAGAGAGAAAAGCAGAGCAGTCGATAGCGGAGAGCGAACAACGCTACCGCCAGATAGTGGAAACTGCCCAGGAGGGTATCTGGATGATCGATGAAGATAACAATACAACTTTCATCAATAAAAAAATGTGCGAAATAATCGAATATGCCCCGGAAGAAATTATGGGAAAAAGGATCCATATTTTTATGGATGGGGACGCAAATAAAAATGCCGCGCAGCAGATCGAAAGAAGGAAGCAGGGAATAAGTGAAACCCATGATTCAACATTTATCACAAAAAGTGGCAAGGCTGTTTCTACCAGTGTATCTACTAATCCTGTTTTTGATGAAGCAGGAATATACAAAGGCGCCCTGGCAATGGTAACTGATATTACCAAACGAAAGCACAACGAGGAATTACTCCAAAAATCCGAGGCCAATCTTGATCAGAAAAATAAAGAGCTTGAAAGAAAAAATAAAGAGCTCGAACAATTTGCCTATGTAGCTTCTCATGACCTGCAGGAACCTCTTCGTACCACTTGCAGTTTTGTGCAGTTATTGAAAGAGCAATACGAGGGAAAACTGGATAAAAAAGCCGACAAATATCTCCACTTTATTGTTGATTCTTCAGATAGAATGAAGATACTTATAAATGACCTGCTTGAGTATTCAAGGATTGGCAGTACGCATAAAATGGAACGGGTAAACTGTAACAAAATTCTGCAGGATGTGATCGCGGATCTTTATAAGGCGATCAGCGATTCTGCAGCAGAAATTATTTCGGAGGAATTGCCAATTGTCAATGGATATCCCACAGAGATCAAACAACTGTTTCAAAACCTGGTTATTAATGCGATTAAATTCAGTAAACTGAATGTAATTCCGTTAATAAAGATCTCGGTTAAAAGATCGGGTGGCTATTGGCATTTTACAATTGCCGACAATGGTATTGGTATTGAGCAACAGCATAGCGAAAGGATATTTATTATTTTTCAGCGGTTGCATACCCGTTCAGAATACCCTGGCTCAGGCATCGGCTTATCTCATTGTAAAAAAATAGTGGAATTGCACCATGGCAAGATATGGGTAGACTCCATACCAGGTGAAGGAAGTGTTTTTCATTTTACTATTCCTGAAAACGAAAGCATGTAAAAAACAACCAGGCAAGTTTTTGGTATTCCGGTGCCTGCCTCCGGAATGGATACTTATACACTGCGATTTAATCTTAACCTGAACTGTAAGCCGGTTAAAAAATAAAAATGGCCCTGCGCCTGGTAAAGAATGACCTATACGATATTCACGCAAAAACAGGTTGCTATCCAGGTATTTTTACTATATTATTTAACGTAATATTTTCTATTGTAAGCTGCTATTTTACTACCGCAACCGTATTTACGCTATGACAAAAAAAGAGCAATACTGCTATTGTTTCACAATCAATACCGGCGCATCTTTGCGGTAGAAAATGATTGAAGATATCACCGGTCAGATTCTACCATTGAAATCCAAAATCCTGAAGAAGGACTAAATAAACCAAGATCCCGGGACTATGCCGTAAGAAGCGATAATGTCTCAAAAACCAAGATCCAAACCTAAAAGAAGACCAAAAAACCGATGTCCGGGTCTATGCCTTAAAAAGCGATGATGACCCAAAAAACCAACCGTATCCATTATCCTAAGCCTATGCCATAAAAAGCGATGATGGCAAAAGACCAGAAACACTGAAGCCAGGAATAAATTTTTTTTAAAAAATTTTCCCGGGAGGTAACCCCTCAAAAAAATTGATCCACAAAACCCGCTTCGGTTGGTTTTAAAAAATGCTACTTCCACATGCTTTGAAAAACCAATAGCTGTGGAAGTTTTTATGCCCCCCATTCCCGCCTGTTCCGTCGAGCCCTTGAAGCAGTAACAGAAATGTATAGAATTGTTACTACATCATTTCTATTTACTCCACTACACAAAATAGTGCGATAACGCTATTGTTTGGCAATCAATACCGTCGCATCTTTGTATCAGAAAATGATTGATAACCAGCCCGGTCAGATTCTACCATTCACACTCCAAATCCTACAGAAGAATCAACAAAACCAATATCCGGGACTATGCCATAAAAAGCGATGATGTCCCAAAAACCAACAGTATCCGTTATCCTGAAGAAGGACTAAAGAAAACCAATATCCGGGGCTATGCCGTAAAAAGCGATGATGACCCAAAAACCAACATTATCCAATATCCTAAGCCTATGCTGTAAAAAGCGATGATGGTAAAGACCAGAAACCTTGAAGCCAGGAATAAATTCTTAAAAAAGTTTTTCCGGGAAGTACCCTTCAAAAAATTGAATGATCCCTTAAGATCAGCTTCGGCTGGTTTTAAAAAGTGACTTCCACACGCTGATAAAATCAATAGCTGTGGAAGTTCTTTTTTTGAGATATGCCACCTTTCCCTTCCCGGTAACTTGACTTTCCGGTAAAGTCCTATTTATTAAAAGATTTCATTTTTCAATCATTTCATTTCATACAATAAAAAATGTTGTATGGGAAGAAATTCACCCTTGTAGCTTAAATGAAACCCGTTGGCCCCCAACTCCCTGTTGAGTTGTGCAACTGTGGTTTTGTGAAGCGCTTTGATTGGTACGTCAGGATCTTCTCCGCGGTATTCTATCAGTAATATTTTTCCGTTATTCTTTAGCGAGTTCCTGATCGCCTGTATCATTTCATGCGGAAATTCCAGCTCGTGGTATACATCTACCATTATTGCAAGATCAATACTGTTGGCGGGGAGATTAGGTGAAAGGCTCGACCCTTTTATTATTTCCACGATGCTGTCTTTTAACAAAGATTTTTTATCCCTGAGATAACGAATCATTTCATCCTGTATCTCCACGGCATATACCTTGCCCTCTGGAACTTTAGCAGTCAATTTAAAACTATAATAACCCGTTCCGGCACCGATATCCGCTACAATGCCATTAGCTGGCAGGCCTATTTTTTCAATAGCGAGATCCGTATTTTCTTCCTTTTGGCGGTCATTTCTTTCCAGCCAGCCCCTGCCGCTGGCTCCCATTACACGGGCAATTTCCCTTTCAAAGTAAAATTTTCCAATTCCATCCGCAGAAGCTTTATGCCAGGTATAAACAGAGTCCACTGATGGTTTTGATGGTACAGTATTTTGCTGCGAATTACATTCTGCAAAGCAGCTGCCGATAAAAATGAAGAAGAATAGTGTTTTTATTTTCATATCGAAGTTTACTTGTTTACCGTCTACTGTTTTCTGGTTTTTCAATGGGTATAGTAATTAGCATAGCAGCGGTTCAAAAAGTTATTTGGGTGTTGGGGAAAATGGTTGATGGCCAAATATTCCTTTCTTACAAATCGGTAAACCATCACTATAAATTTAAATAAGATAGCCCCCGGACTAACAAAACTTAACTGAACCATTTTCAAATCATAAATAATTTCATTTATTAAGGGAAAGCATTTATTTTTAAACACTATTCATCAAAATTAATCAAATGAGAATTTTCATCTCCTTTCTTTTCTTTAATATAATGTGGTTAAATATTTCAGCGCAAAATCCTGGAAAAAGATCATTAAAACCAACAGATGTATATTTATTAAAAGACATCGGGGACCCACAGGTATCGCCGGATGGAAAATGGGTAGCCTACACTGTAGGCAGTACCGATACAGCCAAAGATAAGCTGAATAGTGATATTTGGATGGTAAGTTGGGATGGAGAACAAACCGTACAGCTTACCAGTAGTGAATATAGCGAAAACACTCCCCGGTGGAGCCCGGATGGAAAATATATTTCCTTTGTTTCCGAACGCAATGGCGAAAAGGCTGCACAGATCTGGCTGATGGATACAAGGGGTGGAGAAGCGAAAAAAATCACCAGCCTGAAGGGAGATCTAAACGATTACACGTGGAGTCCCGATGGAAAAAAAATCGCCATGAGTATAAAGGATGAGGATTTTTCAGATACTGCCAAATCAAAAACAAGGTCGCCTTTTGTGATGGACCGTTACCATTTTAAACAGGACCGGGAAGGCTGGATCGGGAGCCGGTACACTCACCTGTACGTATTTGATATCAGCACAAAAAAAACCGATACGTTAACCAAAGGAAATTTTGATGAAGGTTCGCCGGCCTGGAGTCCCGATGGAAGACAGCTTGCATTTGTCAGTAACCGTTCCCCGGACCCGGATAAGAATGAGAATACGGATATATGGATAACGGATGCAGACAAAGGTGGCGCCTTAAAGCAACTGACTACCTGGGCCGGTACCGATCTGAATCCTGAATGGAGCCCGGATGGAAAATGGATTGCTTACACAAGTTCATCCAGTAACCAGCTTTTCACCATGTATGGGCAAACCATCATTTCGTTAGTGCCATCTGCAGGAGGCGCCGCACGATCGCTGGGGGTATCATTGGACCGCCCGGTAAGTGATATCCATTGGACGAAGGATGGGCAGCAACTTACTTTTTTAGTGGAAGATGACAGGAAGCAATACATTGCAAAATTAAACATTGCCGGCAATGTTATTGAAACGCTGGCCGGTGGCGAAAGAAGTTTTGAAAATATTGAAAGGTCGCCTGCTTCCGATGCATTGATAGCTTCTATGAGTGAGCCGCAAATGCCAACGGAATTATATGCAGTGGAAAATAACAAAGTAAGGAAACTGACACATGTGCAGGATTCCTTTGTGAATGCAATTCAATTTGCAACCGTAGAAGGATTTACTTCCACCAGTAAAGATGGCACCACCGTTTCCAATATTTTATATCGCCCTTCAACGGTTAGCCCTGGCCAGAAATTACCCCTGATCCTTTATATTCATGGCGGGCCTGTTGGCCAGGATGATTATGGATTTGATCTTTCCAGGCAGATGCTTGCTGCGGGAGGGTATGCGGTTGCGGGAGTAAATTACAGGGGCAGCAGTGGCAGGGGTATTGGTTTTACAAAATCCATTTATGCCGATTGGGGAAATAAAGAAGTGATGGATATTTTGGGTGCGGCTAATTACCTCGTGGAGAAAGGCGTTGCAGATGAAAAAAATATGGGTATCGGCGGATGGAGCTACGGTGGTATTTTAACCAATTATACCATTGCTACGGATACGCGTTTTAAAGCAGCCGCCAGTGGGGCCGGAAGTTCACTGCAGTTAAGCATGTATGGGGTGGATCAATACATAACGCAATACGAAACGGAATTGGGCGCCCCATGGAAAAACCCTAAAAAGTGGATGGATCTGTCTTACCCATTTTTTAAAGCGGATAAGATTAAAACCCCCACCATGTTCATGGCAAGTGAAAAAGATTTTAATGTACCCAGTGTAGGCGCCGAGCAGATGTACCAGGCTTTACGCTCACTGGGCATACCCACACAATTGATCATTTACCCCGGCCAGTTTCACGGCATTACCCAACCGTCTTACCAGGTTGACAGGTATGAAAGATATTTAAAATGGTTTGGTAAATATTTGAAATAATTTGATGGAAACCTCACAGGCTGAAGGGCTGTTTTATTAGCACATTAGCAAATTAGCAAATTATCTCATTGCCTCTAACATGTCCCGAACTGCTTCCGCGCAACCAAAAGCCAGCGTAAAACCACTGCCGCCATGACCATAATTATGAATAATGTTTTTGCCGGTTTCCTTCTCTACCCTCACTTCTGCGCGGTAAGGCCTCAGCCCTGCCCAGCTACCAATTACCCGCTGCTTTTTCAGTTCAGGAAATACTTCGTATGCATTATTCAATAACTGTTCAATGGTGGATGGTTCGGTTAATTCCGTTTCTATGCCCGGTTCATAAGTACCACCCACAATGATCGCGTCTTTCCTTGGAACAACATACAATGGCTTTTCGTTGTCAAGATAGATCGGCATACCCGGTATGGGTTCCAATAATGCCACCTGCCCACGTACGGGAATTAAGCTTTCATCGTTACATAATTTTCTTGAACCCAATGCGCTGCAATTAATTACCACATCATATTGTGCGCTCAACTCATCCAGGTCATGTATTTCTTTCCTTATAAATACTACTCCCTTTTTAAGTAATTGCTGCTGCAACCATGGCAAAAATATTTGGGTTTCAATAAGGGGCACTGTAATATCAAATGCCTGTGAAATGCCCGGCTCTAATTCCTCATCCGAAACGACACGAAAGGATCCTTCGGGCATAAAGTCGACCCAGATAGGTTCTTCATCTGTTTGGCCGGTTCGCAACACTTTTTTGAGCTGGCGCAGGCTGATGCCTGTCTCCGGCTGTTCTGCAAATGATTTGTAATACTGATAGCTGGTATTGCACCAACTGATGCCTCTTTTATCATTTCGCACATGATAAGGGAACCAGAATGCGGCTGCCCTGCTGGAAGTGATATCAGGTGAAAAAGCAGCGGCGCAAATCGTTATGCGATGACCCTTACCCGTCAACAAGTAAGCGGTTGACATGCCGCTGATGCCCGCCCCGATAATGATAATATCTTTAGCCATACATAAATATCTGCGATAAAATTATAGCTTTTACCTTACACGTTTGTTGATTAAAAATTTGCTTTTAAAAAATGTAAGGGTAATTAAGAATGGCCTGCTGATCTTATGAATACTTCTAACTATTCTCTGTTTAAAACACAGCATCAGAAACACCTTTATTGATAATGTAGGAATCAAACACTATTTCCGCCATCCCCTGGTTTTTCTTTAAATTTCCGGGAGCTGTTTTTTTTGCTTCTTTGCCATCATCAAAATCAAATGTAACACCTTTAGGCAGTTTATAATCCTTTGTATTAAAGGTAAAAATGATCTTGTCCGGAAGTCCATAAGAAGTGTATTTACCATAATCCATTTCTAATTGATAGCTGCCATTTTCCCTGGTCGTTGTTTTTGCTTTTTTTATTACCAGGCTGGCTTCGTCGATATATACAGTGGATAGCACCACGTCTGCATTATCGTCCTCTGGTAATAATTTTACCACCCTTACCTTTGTGTTGCCAATCTTATCGGTGCCTGCATCCAAAGCCGTATACTTACTGCCATTGATGATATTATTCAGATTGATGCTTACCGCGCCTTTGGGCACAAAGGAAATCCCCTTTTCATTTTTTATTTTTAGCTTATTGGGTTTCTTAAAATAGATCTTTAC
>JBDTVX010000040.1:0-20397 GCA_040007015.1 Ferruginibacter sp.
TAAGCTACTATGAAAAAAACGGGTACCCCTTCGCGGGTGTGTTTTTAGACAGTATACAATTAACCCCCGATGCAATGAAGGCATCTTTGAGGGTAACCAGGGGCCCGCTGTATCATATTGACAGTATCAGGGTGAGGGGGAAGATTAAAATTTCCAATAATTTTTTACAACGGTATTTAGGTATTTCAAACGGGAGCATTTATAATAAAGATAAATTAGACCAGGTGAGTACACGATTTTTGGAACTTCCTTATTTGCAGGAGCAGCAACCATCTGAATTGACGATGCTGGGCACAGGATCTATTTTAGACGTTTATCTTTTACCCAAAAAAAGCAGCCAGGTTAATTTCCTGGTGGGATTTTTGCCTGCCAACAGTCAAACCAATAAATTGCAATTAACTGGCGATGTGAATTTGAATTTGCGAAATGCCCTTGGTGCGGGTGAAACCATTTTGGTAAACTGGCAACAGCTACAGATAAGTTCGCCCAGGATAAATATCGGCTATCAGCAACCTTATATTTTTAAAACCGCTTTTGGCATTGATTTTTCATTTGATCTTTTTAAAAAAGATACTACTTTTTTACAATTGAATGCACAATTAGGTATTCAATACCTGTTATCAGCTAACCAGTCAGGCAAGATATTTATTCAGAATCAAAATAGTTTTTTATTGGGTTCAGGAGTAGACACCAACCTGGTAAAAGCTACCAGGCAACTCCCCCCAAATATTGATGTAAAGGCTGTTAATGTAGGGTTGGATTACGAATTAAATACTGCCAATTATCGTTTCAATCCCAGGAGCGGTAATGAGTTAAGGCTGATAGGTTCTGTAGGTATCAAAACCATTAGCCCCAATAACGAGATACTTGGCCTTACAGATCCTTCTTTTGATTTCCGTAAATTATACGATTCAATTAAACTGCGTACTTACCAGCTTAGGGTAAAGCTAACAGCGGCTCATTATTTTCCTGCCGGGAAAAGAAGTGTCCTCAAAACGGTTTTCAATGGTGGTGTGTTTGGCAGCCAAAGCGTGTTCCGGAATGAATTATTCCAGATTGGAGGATACAAGCTTTTACGTGGTTTTGATGAGGAAAGTATTTATGCAACCCGGTACGGGGTGGTTACTTTGGAATACCGGAACCTGTTAGGCATAAATTCTTATTTATTTACATTTATAGATGCCGGCTGGGTAAAAAATGAATACCAGTCATTAAATATCAATAACAAATTTATCAGTGGCGGCATCGGACTGGTATTTGAAACCAAAGCAGGGTTATTGAATATTAGTTTTGCAGTTGGTAAACGAAATGATGTAAAATTCAATTTACAGCAGGCATCAAAAATACATTTTGGATATATTAATTATTTCTAGGTAAAATCATTTTATTTTTGCTGCATAATTTATTTGTATTGAAACAGGTTTTTTTCTTTTCCTTTCTATTTCTTTTTCCAGTTTTGCTTTTTGCTCAGCAGCCCGATAGCATTATTGCTAAAAAAAATTCCGGTGCTAATAAAGATTCATCTCACGGCTTTAAGAAGAATTCATCTTCGGATCTTAAAACGGATTCTTCCCCCGGCGTTAAAAATGACACATCCGTTGCAATTCTGCCCGATTCTGTGATCATTAAATCCGATTCTGTTTCTGGTATTAAAAAAGATACGATTATCAACCGGTCAGCAACTTATTATATCAGGCTTCAAAAAATATTAAAAGAAAATCGTTTTCTTAACTCAACCGGTAAGCCGGTAGCGATGGTAACCCAAATTAAAAAGCAGAATTCCGCGGATTCTTTTTTTTACATACTTGCGGCAATTACATTGATGCTCGGTTTTTTTCGTTTTTTTTATACCCGGTATTTTAACAATCTTTTCAGGGTATTTTTTAATGCTTCTTTGCGACAGAGTCAATTAACCGACCAGCTATTACAGGCTAAGCTACCCTCACTTTTTTTTAATATATTATTTATCCTTACCGGAGGTATGTATGTTTATTTATTGCTCAGGTATTATAATTGGATTTCAGACGGGGATTTTGGGCCAACGCTGTTTTATTGTACGCTCAGCCTCGGAATTATTTACCTGGTTAAATTTGTTACTGTAAAATTTACCGGTTGGCTTACAGGATATAAGGAAGTAACCAATATCTATGTATTTATTATTTTTTTAATAAATAAGATACTGGGTATTTTATTGGTGCCATTTTCAATAATTATCGCTTTTTCGGTACCCCCTCTGATTACTGCTGCAGTAATTATTTCTTTATTATTAATATGTTTAATGTTCCTGCTGCGCTTTTTCCGTTCTTATGGTTTACTGCAGCATCAGTTAAAAATAAGCAGGTTTCACTTCTTCATGTATGTGGTAGGCATTGAAATAGTACCTGTTTTATTGATTTACAAGGGTTTGGTACTTTTATTAAGTAAAAATCTATAACTTTGTATCGCCATTCCAATAATAATTTATCCGATATGGTTAACAACGGCGAAAAAAACCAAGATTTGAACGATAACGCGATAAAAAAAGTGCTCATTACTCAGCCCAAACCTGAAGGGGAGAAATCTCCGTATTTCGATTTGGCTAAAAAGCACAATATTGAACTCCACTTTTATCCTTTCATTGTAGTAGACAGTATTCCCGCAAAAGAATTTCGAAAGCAGAAAATAGAGGTAACCAATTATACCGCTGTTGTATTTACGAGCCGCCATGCAATCGACAATTTTTTTCGTGCTTGCGAAGAAATGAAAACTAATATTTCACAGGATACAAAATATTTTTGTATTACTGAAGCAATAGCGCTTTACCTGCAAAAATTCATTTTGTATCGTAAACGGAAAGTTTTTTACGGCGCAGACGGCACAAATAAAAGTTTGTTTGATGTAATTAATAAACATAAGGACAACGAAAAATTTCTTTACCCCTGTTCAGAATCATTTGATAGCGAGATTACCAACTGGTTAAGAGATCACAATTGCGAGTATGCGACACCGGTACTATACCGGATCATCAGTAATGATATTAAGGAAGTGATCGCTCAAAATTTCGACGTGATATGTTTATTTACTCCCGGCGGAGTAAGGAGCCTGCTGGAAAATTTCCCTCAATTCAAACAAAACGGAACCAAAATAGGGGTATTCGGCGCAAACACATTCAAAGCTGCTGAAGATGCAGGCCTCACCCTTCATATAAAAGCTCCACAGCCGCAAGCTCCAAGTATGGTGAGTGCGTTAGAGTTATACCTTACATCGCTTAAGAAAAAATAAATATCACCGGTTGCCAATCAGCTAAAAAATGCTTTTATAGATTAGACCTCTCCTTCACTGTATCATTTTATTTATTTTTTTCATCAGGTGACCCGCACCATCTGCTTACGCGATGAGCGTTTTCTTTTATAGTAAATATGGCTAAGGTTATGCATGATAAGTTCACCAATCGTTTAATAAATGAAACCAGTCCTTACCTGTTGCAACATGCGCATAACCCTGTAAACTGGTTTGCATGGGGGGATGAGGCGCTTTCAAAGTCTAAAGCAGAAAACAAAGTAATGCTGGTAAGCATCGGGTATTCCGCCTGTCATTGGTGTCATGTCATGGAAAGAGAAAGCTTTGAAAATGAAAAGGTGGCTCAGGTAATGAACGAGCATTTCGTAAACATAAAAATCGACCGGGAAGAGCGGCCAGACCTGGATCATATTTATATGGATGCCATACAGGCCATAACCGGCAGCGGTGGTTGGCCGCTCAACGTTTTTCTGACACCGGATGCAAAGCCTTTTTTTGGAGGCACTTATTTTCCCCCGGTAAAAGCATTTAACAGGTCATCGTGGACAGAGGTTTTACATGCTATAGCACAGGCATGGACGGATAGAAAAAGTGAAATAGAATCACAGGCCGAAAACCTAACGGACCACCTTCAAAAGTCTAACAGTTTTATACAAGCGGAAAATATCATTTCAACCGGTAACGATGATAAAGTAATTACCATTGAACATTGTGATTTGATGTTTTCTGCTATAATGAACTCGGCGGATACGCAATGGGGTGGTTTTGGGAAAGCTCCCAAGTTCCCTCAAACATTTACCATCCGTTACCTGTTGCAGTATCATTATTTTACGGGTAATAAAACCGCTTTGCAGCAGGCATTGCTTTCCATTGATAAAATGCTGATGGGAGGTATTTATGACCATGTTGGTGGAGGGCTTGCCAGGTACAGCACAGATAACGAATGGCTGGCGCCACATTTTGAAAAAATGCTTTACGACAATGCCTTGCTCATAAATATTTTATGTGATGCCTGCCAGCTTACTTCAGAGAAAAGGTATGAAGACGCTATTCGCAAAACCATTTTATTTGTAAGCCATGAATTATTGAGTACCGGGGGAGGGTTTTATGCGGCATTAGACGCAGACAGCGAAGGAGAAGAAGGTAAATATTATGTATGGCAAAAAGAAGAAGTTGACCAGCTGTTAGGAAAAGATTCCTCATTGTTTTGTGAATTTTTTGATATAACGGAACAAGGGAACTGGGAAGAAAAAAACATACTGCGTATATTAAACCCGCCGGATGATTTCATAAAAGAAAGGAGTGTGGATAAGGATCGGTTTCTGCAAACAATGCAACAATGCCTGCAGAAATTATCGGTAAAAAGGGATACCAGGATTAAGCCTTCGCTGGATGATAAAATAATTTTGGGTTGGAACGCATTAATGGTAAAAGCGATTGCCAAAGCTGCCATCGTATTACAGGATGAACAATACCGGGAAATGGCTGAAACAAATATTAATTTTTTACAAAAGAATTTTAAAAAAGACAATGCAGCTTCCGGGCTGCTGCATACTTACAAAAATGGTAATGCCAGGTATCCTGCTTTTTTGGATGACTATGCTAATCTGGTAGCTGCTTTTATTCAGCTTTACAGGGCAACTTTTAATGAAAGTTACCTGAACACCTCATATGAGTATTGTAATTATGTAATAGAGCATTTCAGCGATGATGAATCCATATTTTTCTTTTTTACGTACTTTGGCCAAAAGGACATTATAATAAGAAAAAAGGAAATATACGATGGAGCCACTCCATCCGGGAATGCGGTAATGGCTGAGAATTTGTATCAATTATCTGTTTATTTTGATAAACCGGATTGGCGGAGACGGGCAGATAAAATGTTGGAAATACTTTCACCCTCTATAAGAAAGTATCCCGGATCATTTGGAAGATGGGCTTCCTTATTGCTGCAACAGCTAACGGGAATAAACGAGATTGCGGTGGTGGGTCCGGATTTTGCAGGAGTATCAAAAAAAATATTGTTAAACTTTATTCCAAACATGGTTATGATGTCTTCCGCAAAGGAAAATAAAGTGTTTCCGTTATTAGCAAATAAACCAACCAACACATCCGCCCTCATTTACTTTTGCAAAAATTACGCATGTTTAGCTCCATTTTCAGATACGGATTCGTTAATGCTGGAAATTGACAAAACAAATAAAATAACACGATAGGACACAATAATTTGTATTCCTCATCGTTCTTAAAACTTAATGATATTAAACATTATAAAAAAAATAATAGGGCAAAAAGCAACAAGATGAGCATAATTCAAAATAATCATTACATTTGCCATACCCTCAAAGTTAAAACAATGAAGAACGGTTCATTAATTTTTATAGCTGTCGTGGCTATGGTGTCGATGTCTGGATGTAAAATGTTAGGCAAAAATAAAAAAGGTAAAGACTTACCGAATGATGGACAGTTGTATGGGGTATCACCAGCTAAAAGCTGGAGCCTTACAAGACCTCCTGGTATGGTATACATTCCGCCTGGCACATTTCATATGGGTCCCAGTGATGAGGATGTAAATTATGCTTACACTGCGCGCAACAAGCAGGTTTCCATCAGCGGTTTTTGGATGGATGCTACTGAAATCACCAACAATGAATATCGACAGTTTACCAATTGGGTCAGGGATTCAATTGCCGCCACATTGATGGGGTTTGTTAAACAGGCACCGGATGGTAACCAATATGTAGATTGGAAAAAAGCAAAAACCATTAAGTGGGGTGATAAGGGAACTTTGGAAAAGATCGATGCACTGATCCTTGCGCCTGATAACCGTATTTTCAACAGAAAAGAACTTGATCCAACGAAAATGCTGTATCATTCCGAAACATTTAATTATAAAGAGGCATCCAAAATAGAGAATGCTGGGGTACAACGCTCAAAATTCATTGATAAAAAAGACGTTCCGATTTATCCAGATACCCTATGTTGGATAAGAGATTTTGCCTATTCGTACAATGAGCCAATGGCTAAAAAATATTACAGTCATCCTGCATTTGGCAATTACCCCCTTGTTGGTATTTCATGGAAACAGGCTACTGCTTTCTGCGAATGGAGAACACAATATTTAAATGGATTTCTTGAATCAAAGGGAAGGGCAACAGAATCAGATTTTCGGCTTCCAACCGAAGCGCAGTGGGAATATGCAGCACGTGGCGGGCGTTCGCAATCGCCTTATCCGTGGGGAGGCCCTTATTTAAGAAATAAAAAGGGATGCCTGTTAGCTAATTTTAAGCCAGGGCGTGGCAATTATCCTGAAGATGGTGGTTTTTATACAGTAAGGGCCGACGCGTATTGGCCGAATGACTTTGGTTTATACAATATGGCAGGTAATGTTGCCGAGTGGACTTCCTCTTTATATTATGAAGGTGGATACTCTTTCCAACACGATATGAACCCAGACATACGCTGGAATGCAAAAGATACTGATCCTCCACGCATGAAGCGTAAAGTTATCCGCGGTGGAAGCTGGAAAGATGTTGGTTACTTTCTCCAAACAAGTACACGTAGTTACGAGTACCAGGATACAACTAAATCTTATATTGGCTTCCGTTGTGTAATTGATTTACCCCCTGCAATGAAGAAAAGGTAAATTAAATAATTTCCAAAAGCTAAACCTTCCGTATGGGAAAACACTTATAATCAAATTATAAGCTGTTAAAGCAATGCGTATTTAACAAAGAAATTTAATCCTTCAATTAAAATTTTAAAATTCAAAAAATTATGGCTGCTGGTAAATCTCGCCCAATCGATCGTCTTCTTAACATTTTTGTATCTGCTGCAGCGGTGCCGGTATTGTTGGGTGCACTTTTCAAAATCACCCATGCCCCGGGGGCTGATGGTTGGTTGAAAATTGGTTTATATACAGAAGCGGTGGTATTCTTTTTCTATGCATTGTTATATGTATTTGCTCCACCTCCCGAACCTCATAGTGCTGTTGCCGAACCGGCAGAAACCGGTAATCCGGCACTAAAAAGCATGGACAAAATGTTACAGGAAGCTGATATTACCCCGGCTAATTTGAAAAAGCTGGGTGAAGGTATTTCTAAGTTAGGGGTAACCGCAGGTGGTATGTCAGACATTGGGGATGTAATAAAATCAACCAACGAATTTGGCACAAAAACTAAAGAGGCATCTGCGGCTATTGCAAATATGTCGACAGCTTTTAATAATAGCGCTACCAATATGGCTTCTTTTAATAATGTGTCTGAAAGTGCCAAAGGATTTCACGAGCAGGTACAGGTGCTTACTAAAAACCTCGGTAGTTTAAATACAATTTATGAATTGGAACTGAAAGAGAGTAACAATCACCTGAAGGCGTTGAATAGTTTTTATGGTAAAATGGCCGAGGCAAGCAGTGCGATGATGAATAGTGTGGATGATGCTAATAAGGCGAAAGATCAAATAAGCTTGTTAGCGGGCAACCTGGGTAAATTAAACTCCGTATATGGCAACATGCTGAGTGCAATGCAGGTAAAGAATTAGCAACCGTTTTATTGGTCTCTTTTTTAACGGAAAACCAGCAAAATGTATTTCGTTACATTGGATAGATAAATCAACCAATCAACCAATTCATTAAAACAAATCGTAAAATCTGAAATACTATGGCTTTACCTAAAGAGCCCCGGCAGAAGATGATCAACCTGATGTACCTGGTGCTAACAGCATTGTTGGCGCTAAATGTATCAAGTGAGATCCTGAACGCCTTTAAAGTGGTTGATAAAAGTTTGCAGAATTCAAGTACAAACCTTGCTGCTGCAAACAATACATTATATAAATCATTGAGCGATAAATTAAATGATGATAAGACAAAAGCAGATGCACAAATATGGCAGCCCAAAGCAGAGCAGGCAAAAAAGCTGTCTGATGATATGACCAACTATATTGAGCATCTTAAAACGGAATTGAAGAATATTGCAGGTTTGGAAATAGTTGACGGAAAAGAATCATTTAAAGAAGACAACCTTGAAGCTGCCACTCATTTATTTGCCACACAGGGAAAGGGCCCGGAACTGGAAGCTAAACTTAAAGCATATAAGGCCGCCATGCTTGCTATTGACCCTGAAATAAATGCGAAATTTGGGAAGACCTTGCCGGTAGATGTGGAACCACCTATTGGCCAGGACGGGACAAAAAAGGATTTTACAAATGCATATTTTCATATGACTCCTACTGTAGCAGGGTTAACCTTGCTCAGTAAATTCCAAAATAATATCAAGAATTCGGAAAATCAGGTGGTTACTTTTTGTCATGAAAAAATAGGAGCAGTAGTGGTTAAATTTGACCAAACGGGTGTTTTGGTAGGACAAAGTTCCAACTATTTGATGCCGGGACAGGAGATTTCTATCACTGCGGGTATTGGCGCATACAGTTCGGCGGCACAACCTCAAATTTCGATTGGCGGCTCAAGTGTGGCTGTAATAGAAGGTAAAGGAGTATACAAAACATCTGTAAGTGGTGCCGGGCCGCATAAAGTTCCCGTAACAATCCGTTACCTGGATCAGAAAGGTGTGGCGCAAACAAAAACTGAAGTAGTTGAATACGTAGTAGGCACGCCAGGTGGTGCAGCAGTAATGCTTGATAAGATGAATGTATTTTATATTGGCGTTGATAACCCTATCACGATATCTTCCGGCTCTGGTTGGGACAGGACAAACGTAACTATGAGTGGAGGAACCTTAACTGGTTCCAACGGAAACAGGGTCGTAAGGGTTACAACAGTTGGTAAAGCATCTATAGCTGTTACCGCAGATGGAAAAACTACACCATTTGATTTCAGGGTCAAAGAAATCCCTAACCCGATATTTAAAGTGGGCGCCGGCGGAACAAGGATGACAGCAGGTAATTTTAAAAGCCAGCAATATTGCCGCGCTGAGTTAGAGAATTTTGATTTTCTTGCTAATTTCAGTGTAGTGAGTGCCACTGTTTATTTTTCCGGTGCAAATTTTGCTAATGTTCAGTCTGCCGAATTAAAAGGTAACAATTTAGAACCACTCAGAGCGTTAATCCAGCGGGCAGGCCCAGGTACAAGTATCACTTTTGACAATGTAAAGGTGGTGGGTCCGGACGGAAAGCAACGGACCATACAAGGGGTTGGAATAGTGTTATATTAAAATTTTAAAAAATCATGCTATGATAAAGCACGCTGTAAAATTACTTGTGTTGTTTGTTTTGTGTTTGAGCATTACCGTGGCACAGGCGCAAAAAAAGCCCGTTAAAAAACGTACTGTCCAAAAACGGACAAATACTACAAAGACTACAAGGGGAAGAACTAAAGCTAAAATAACACCCACTGCCCAGGTTGATTCTGTGGCTACCGCGGTAGCCGCTCCCCCGGAGCCAAGAATTGACAGTTTGCCCATTCCACGGGTTAAAAAATCGCTTCGTCCCGAGGAGGCTGTGGAAACCAAGGATATCCGCGACAGGATTCCTTTAGCATACGAGCATATCAGGGTAGATGATGCTATTTACCGTCATAAGATCTGGCGGGAAATTGACACCAGGGAAAAAATGAATTTGCCTTTCCGTTATAAAGCAAATGAAAATAATGGTAATCAAATGTTCATCTCAATATTGATGAAAGCTATACAAGATAGCTCGGTTACGGTATTTGATGCTATTGATGACAGGTTTACCACACCGATGACGATTAGCCAGGTAGCACAAAAAATTTCAGGAGGGATTGAAATAGTTGATATTATCGATTCACTGGGAGCTAAAACCGGTACCCGGGAAGTTGTGAGAGAAGTGAACCTTGATTCATTTTACAAATTCAGAATAAAAGAAGAGGTAATTTTTGATAAAGAAAGTTCCAGGCTTTTTTGGAGAATACTGGGCATTGCTCCATTGAAAAGGATCATTACCTCTGCTGGTATCGACCTGGGAGAATCAGAAATGTTTTGGGTGTATTATCCGGATATGAGGCCGATATTCGCAAAATATGAAGTATACAATGGGAAAAATTATGGTGCAAGAATGAGCTGGGAAGAATTGTTTGAAAGCAGGATGTTTAGTGGCCGTATCATTAAAAGTACCATTGATAATCCTTTTGATGAACCAATTAAAGACCAAAAAGGTTCAAAAGAAAACGGCGTTTTCCAATTGTGGGAAGGCGAAAGGATCACGGAAAAGATATTTAACTATGAGCAGGATCTGTGGAGTTATTAGAAAAGTAGTTTAAAAATATAAGAGCCCCCGGATAAAAACGGGGGCTTTTTCAATTCATGCAACGAATTCAGGCTTTCGCCACTTACATGTTGAATTTCACCTTTTACTAAATAAAACCTGATCTTTAAAAAATACCCGCTTTAGGGTATAGGCAGAATAGAAATCTTATATATATTTGCCATGGTTTTTCATAGGATATTGGATTTTAAAACGGGGCTGGATTTTTATCCTGGCCCTTTTTTTATCACCGCCCTTAAAGTGGGATATCAGGATCAGGAAAATAACCTTTTATTAGTTTTGCTTTTGAAATCCCGATTACTTCCGCCAATTCTTCTATGGATTTTTCTTTGATATTTTTTACCGACTTAAATTTTTTTAAAAGCATATCAATGGTAGTTCTTCCAACCCCTTCGATCTGCTCCAATTCATTTTTAAGCGTGCCCTTACTGCGCTGGTTGCGATGAAAGGTGATGCCAAAGCGGTGTACCTCATCCCGTATTCTCCTGATCAATTTCAGGCTCTCACTATTCCAGGGTAATTTTTTAGATTCCTGATCACCGTAAAAAAACAGCTCCTCTTCATTTTTTGCAAGCCCCACCAACGTGGTTTTACCTTCAAGATCCAATTTTTTTATGCTTTCCATCGCCGCACTTAACTGCCCTTTGCCACCGTCAATGATCACTAATTGCGGAAAGGGCCTTTGCTCTTCTGCAAGCCGTTTATAATGCCGGTACACTACTTCCGACATAGTGGCAAAATCATTAATACCTGTCACCGTTTTAACATTAAATCTCCTGTAATCGTTTTTACTCGGCTGCCCGTTCTTAAAGCATACCATTGCTGACACAGGATAACTTCCCTGGAAATTTGAATTGTCAAAACACTCAATATAAGCGGGGGTTTCGGCAAGCTGCAGATCCCTTTGTAATTGTATCAGTACCTCGTTGATCTCGGCCGATGTTTTGTCTTCCAGCAATAACATTTTATTTCGCTTTAGCTCATCTTTAAAGTAGTCCACATTTTTTTTAGAGAGCTCGAGCAGTTTTTTCTTGTCGCCGGCCTGAGGTATTGTAATCATGATATCTTTCTGCGGGTATTCAATTCCAAAAGGGATGATAATTTCCTTTGCCTCGCTGTTAAATGTCTCCCTTAACTGGGCTATTGCAAAGCTCAATACCTCTGCCGCAGGCTCATCTAATTTCTTTTTTAGGGTAATTGTTTTCGTTAGTACAATGGTTCCGTTATTAACTGCTAAATAATTTACATACGCTGTATCGCCTTCTTCTAAAATACTGAATACATCAACAGTGCCGGTGCGCTCATTTACGATGGTGGACTTAGCTTTATAAATTTGTACATGATCCAGTTTTTTCTTAATTATTTCCGCTTTTTCAAATTCCATCCGCTGCACATAATATTGCATTTCTGATCTAAAATGATGAATAACGGGCGACATATTTCCCTTCAACAAATTTTTTAGCCGCTCAATTCCTTCATTATAATCCTCCGGTGATTGCAATCCTTCGCAAGGGCCTTTGCAATTACCCAGATGATATTCCAGGCATACCTTGAACTTCTTTTTTTCAATATTGGACGCGGAAAGATTGAGCTTGCAATTGCGTAACTGAATATTTTGCTTGATTAAATTAAGTAGTTCGCGCACTTTGCCAACTGATGTATATGGGCCCAGGTACTGCGACCCATCATTGATTTTTTTCCTGGTAAAAAATACCCTTGGAAATGGCTCGTTTTTAATAACGATATACGGGTAGGATTTATCATCTTTCAGGTTGATATTAAATAAAGGCTGGAAATTCTTTATTAGTGAATTCTCCAGTAAAAATGCATCCTGTTCGCTGTTTACAATGGTAAATTCTATTTTCCTGATCCGATGAACCAGTTCGTGGGTCTTGTAATTGATGTATGTTTTTGAAAAATAGGAACTTACTCTTTTGCGCAGGTTTTTTGCTTTACCAACATACAATAATTCATTGGCAGCATCATAATATTTATAAATGCCCGGCTGTAAAGGGATGGTATTTGCAATCGATGCGAATTCGGGTTGTGTCATTATATGGTAGCTAAGATCCTGGTAATTGAACAGTCAAAATTAATGAGCATTGATTAATATTTTGAACCTCTTTGAAAGCGCCGGAAACAAATATTCAGCGGTAAATATGAAATGATCATAAATAAAATAAACAAAAACTTAAGCACGTAAAATTATATGGCCAACTCATTTAAAACTCCAGATATAAACCACTTCTTTTATTAATTCCATATTGCCATCCGGTTGGTCAAGGATGGTAGAAATTTTTGCCTGTTTACCGGTTTGCCATGTTAGTTGCTGGGTAAATAATTGATTATTCTCTTTTATTTTTTTTACGATATACACTTTTACAACATTACCTGTTTCAGGATCTACATATATATCCCAGTGGCGCAATGTGATTGAGTCCGGAATTATATTTATGGGATCGTAGGTAAAAGTAATTGCATTGATCGTTTGATCATTAAATTTTGTCTCTTTAAAATATTTCGTAAAGTTGGTCTCGTTAATCAGAGGCGTAAGAAACGGTAACAGGAGTGGCTTAAGCTCTTTTTTTGGTACCCATACGGAATCTGTTTTTTCTTTAATGGTTGTTAGTTGCAGAGGAGTAACAGGTAGGGAATCCAGTATAATTATTTGTCCCCTGATAAATGACGTAACCGGAAAAAATGAATCTATTTTTTTTTCATTGATACCTCCGGCGGATGCAGGTTGTTTATTGTTATTGGCGCAGCCATAGAGCACTAAAATAGTAATAGCGAAAACACAATATTTCATATGTCAAAAATACATAGAAAGCCGCTGCAAACAAAAAGCCGCTGCAGGGTACGAAGCAGCGGCTTTTTAAAAAAAAGGTATTGTGGAATACCAGCATAACGATATCCTAAGAAAAAAATTGTATTATAAAATTATTTGGCGGAATAATTATTTTAAAGTTTTAGAAATACCAAACTTTAATCCATAGTTAAGTAGTTTTTCTTCTACAGCGATTTGTTTGCTGTTAGTTGAAAATAACTGTTTACGAAATTGCGGCCCTAGCTGAAATATGAGCCCGTTATCGGCTTTATAGCTTATAAAAGTTTCAAAGCCTGCATTAAGGTTCCACCTGTTTAGCATGGAAACTTCCTTTACGTAATTTCGCCCGTCAGAAGAGATAAGGTAAGATTTACCTGCCGGCACATAACCAGGTTGAATAGTTATTCCAAAATTCCACTGTAAATTTTCATTGCCTATCAACTTCAGGTCTGCACCAATAGGCAAAGACACCTGGAATGTTTCATTGTGAAGTTTGACAGCTTCCAGCCCGCTTTTATTCGAATAAGGAGTTGTTCTGATTTCTTCGTATGACAGGTTCGTTTTATAATCATGCATGGTAACCTTGGTAGCAACAGGATGCGTATTTTGAAACGCTTCGGAATTATAGCGCGTGTAGTTTAATTGTAAACCAGCTTTTAGTTTTACTCCTTTAAAGATTGAATATTGTAGTCCCGTGCCAATTTCAAAACCTAAAGACGGTTTTTGATTTATAACCTTTTTTACATCCGCGTTGGAAGGAGAGACAACCAATGGTGGAGCGGCGTTAATGGGATCACCAAAATTTGGATCGCTGTAAAGTTTTCTGTACACAACTGAAGGAGTAGCATACATCTGCCAGGCTAGCTTGTTAGCCCATTTTTTAGTCGCAGGCCGATTGTATAATGCGTAATTTTCAATCCAGTCTTTGTCTTCCGCGGAAATAAAAACTTTTTTATTTCCGGCAAGATTGTTTTTTTCAACAGCGGAATTCCCTCCCCGGATAATAGCAGTCGTTTTCGGATTAACACCATTTACGGAAAATTCACTTACCAGGGGATTTTGTATAAAATCATTGATTACTGTTTTTTGTGCATAGGTTAAAACTCCGGTCTGGTCATCATCGGCGGGTGCTATTTTGTAATCGCCTGAAGTTTCAATATTTTCATCCTTTAACAAATGCGGTAATGTGTTAATTGCCGTAACCGAAGAGTTGATTGTTTCTTTTTTCGCCGCGATGTTATAATTGTAATGGTCATTTCGTGGAGTGTTATTATCAGAAATGACTGGTTGATTGGTAATAGTAAAAATTCCCACCTGTGAGGGGTTTCCGGCTAATTTATTATCGATGGCATTATTGATGTTGCCGCTATTTACGCTGTTATGTAATGTGGCTGCTGTTTTATTATTTTCAATGGCTCCTGGTGGGGTATTTGAATTGCTGGGGAAATCAAAAGGGTGTGAAGAAAGTAATTGCGCGGATTTTGCTTGAGCAATTATTTTTTGCTGTGGTATAGTTTTACCGGTTTCGGTATACAAATTTGTGTTCTTGGTATTAAGATATCCGGTTAAAAGTAACGCGGTAATTAGCATAATACCCATGGCAACTGATGGCCATTTCCGGCCCGGGTGTATATTATTGTAGATGCTGTGCCAAATCCGTTTGGATGGGTACATCCTGAATTCGTCTGACTTTTCTCTCAGCAATCGTTCAAATTCGTCAGTATGAAAATTTCTGTCCATCTTTCACAAGGTTTCTTTTATTCCATTGTTAGTTTTGGTTAAATCCTGGTTTCCTATTTCGTTGCCACTGCGGCACCAAAAAACGCGGTTTTTATTCGTGGCTTTAATATGATCTTCTTTTTTACTAAAACATCTTCTAACATAGCCTTTGCTCTTGTATACTGCGACCGGCTCGTACTTTCTTCAATATCCAGCATATTCCCGATTTCCTTATGAGAATACCCTTCTATGGCATAAAGATTCAGCACAGTCCGGTATCCAATGGGTAATAACCTGATACACTCCACGACTTCTTTTGCCTGCATAATAGATGGGATACTTTCTTCTCTTATTCCAATACCACCCGCAAAAGTTATATCAACACTGTCCGAAAATTTTTTATTCTTTTTGAGTACATTGATACAGGTATGTACTACAATTCTTCTTATCCACCCTTCCAAAGCACCCTCACTTCTATATTGATGTATCTGCGAGAATACTTTGATAAATCCTTCCTGCAACATATCTTCCGCATCCTCCCTGCTTTTTGAAAAGCGATAACATACTCCCAACATCCGGGGACTAAAACGACCATACAATGCCTCCTGCGAAGCTGCATTGTTTGTAAGACATCCGGCCAGCATAAGCTCTTCTGTCATATTTGTGCTTTGATTACACTATAAATATAGACAATTAAATAAATAAATTGCTGCATTTCAAATAAAAAAACAGCCCTATTATTATTAATTGATAGTTGATAGTTGATAATTGACAGCTTTTCCGCCCGGTATACCCTGTTAAATAGGTGGTATTAATCGATAATTGATAAGTAAATTTTTTTTCGGCTTCTGAATGTTCATTTATCCCCTTTTTTGCAAAGCAACTTCTATTTAATGAATTATCCATTCAACAATTATCCATTATCAATTATCCTATTATCTTCTTTTCAAACTATCCGCGGGATAATTGGCTTTTATACTATCCCTGATGGCGTTGGCCCAATTTGTCAGGCTCAATTTCTGATCTTTATTGAGGATTGCATTCCGGTGAATAATTGTATAAGAATAAAGGGGCATTTCGTCATCCTTCACCTGCTCAATTATTTCTTCCATTTTTTTGTATTGCCTGCCTATTCGGTAAGATGCGAATTCGGAAAAATTAATCTCTTTTTTGCCTTCCAGGATATGATCGTTCATCCACCAGGCTACCGGCTGAACATTTATATACCATGGATATTTGGTATTATTACTATGGCAGTCATAACAACTGGTCTGTAATATTTTGTGAACATCATCCGTTACGGGCCAGACTTTACTGATGTCATTTGAAGAAACCCCGGGAAGGGTACTGTTATTCTTAGCTGGGCGGAAAAACTGGATGATGATCAATACGGCTAACAGGGCCAGTGCCAGCTTCTTCAAGGTTTTTTTCATTATGTTGTTTTTGGATTTAAATTGCTAAGATCAGATCAGGATATTGCCCGTCATTTCTGCCGGGATCGGTAAATGCATCATGGTTAAAATGGTGGGTGCAATATCACCCAGCTTCCCGCCTTTTACCGTTCCTTTCCATTCTTTATCAATAACAAAAAATGGTACCAGGTTTAATGAATGTGCCGTATTGGGAGTGCCATCCTCGTTTATTTCATAATCGGCATTACCATGGTCGGCCAGTAAAAAAACTGTATAATCATTTTCCAAAGCTGTAGTAACTACCCTTCCAACACAGGTATCTACTGTTTCAACAGCTTTTATAACTGCATTCCATACACCCGTATGCCCTACCATATCTGCATTTGCAAAATTCAAACAAATAAAGTCGGCAGTTTTATTGGCTATCTCAGGAACAATGGCATCGGTTAATTCAAAAGCGCTCATTTCAGGTTTCAGATCGTAGGTAGCTACTTTGGGCGATGGGATCATTATTCTTTTTTCCCCCTCAAAAGGGTTTTCCCTGCCGCCGCTGAAAAAAAAGGACACGTGGGGATATTTTTCTGTTTCAGCTATTCGGATCTGGGTTTTCCCGTTTTGTTGCAGTATTTCTCCCAAAGTATTTTTCAAATCATCATTTTCAAATATTACCTGCACATTTTTAAAGTTATGGTCGTATTGCGTCATGGTGGTATAATGAAGATCCAGCTTATGCATCGCAAATTCGGGCATATCCTTTTGTGTCAGCACTTCGGTAATTTCCCTGCAACGGTCCGTTCTGAAATTGAAACTGATTACAACGTCTCCATTTTCAATCCTGCTTTTGGGAATACCGGTATTAATGATCGGTTTTATAAACTCGTCGGTTATATCAGCTTCGTAGGATTTTTTAACTGCTCCCAATATATCCCCGGTCTCCAATCCAATACCATTTACCATTCCGTCGTAAGCCAGTTTTACTCTCTCCCATCGTTTATCCCTGTCCATGGCATAGTATCTTCCGGTGATGGTAGCGATAGAGCCGGTTGATTTATCCAGGTGATCCTGCAAATCTGTTAAAAAGCCCAACCCGCTTTTTGGGTCGGTGTCCCTGCCATCTGTAAATGCATGAACCAATAAATTCTGTAACCCTTCAGCCTTGCAAAGAGAAGCTATCGCTTTAACATGACCGATATGTGAATGCACCCCGCCATCACTCACCAGGCCTATTAAATGCAATGGTTTATTGTTTTCTTTGGCAAAACGAATAGCATTTAACAAAATTTTATTTTTCTGAAATTCACCGTTGCGGATGCCAACATTGATACGCTGTAATTCCTGGTATACGATCCTTCCGGCGCCCAGGTTCAGATGTCCTACTTCACTGTTTCCCATCTGGCCCTCCGGCAATCCTACATCTTCCCCGCAGGTGACCAGGGTGGCATTGGGATAGTCTTTATACAGGGAAGTTACAAACGGTGTGTTGGCATTTTGAATGGCATCGCTGCTTTTTACCTTGCCAAGGCCCCAGCCATCCATGATAACGAGCATTGTTTTCGTGTTCATGCCGCAAAGTTAACTTTTTTTACAGGGTTTGAAAAAAGCTAATTATCTTTTCATATTAATTGCCTACCCAATAACGATTAAGCCTGGCACGTTTTTGGCAAATTTGTATCCTCTAAAACACACGTCATGAAACATTTTTTTACACTATCTGTACTTACTCTTTTTTTATCATCCTTTGTAAAATATGTTGGCATCGATGACGTTATAGCCGCGATGAAAACCGGTAATTCCGCAGCGGTAGCAAAATATTTTGATAACAGTGTAGAGATAAGCATGCCCGATAAAAGTAACAGTTACAGCAAGAGCCAGGCGGAATTGGTGTTAAAAGATTTTTTTGCCTCTAATCCCGTTAAAAGTTTTGAAATAATTCATAAAGGGGAAAATGCCGGGTCTCAATATTGTATTGGTACGTTGCAGACAAAAAACGGCGTTTACCGCACTACTATTTTTATGAAGCAAAAAGATAACAAACAGGTACTGCAGGAACTTCGGTTTGAAAATCGCTAGGATGGTTGATTATTGATGGTTAGTAGTCGATAGTAGATAGTTGCTCGTAATGAAACCGTTAACATCAGCAATCAACGATCCACGACCAACGATCCACGATCAACCACCAACGATTAACGACCAACGATCAACCACCAACCATTCCGGATGATAAATTACGAACAACAATTAACCTTACTGATAACAAATGCATTGGCAGAAGATATTGGCGATGGCGACCATTCCACTTTAGCAAGTATATCGCCCGGTGCAAAGGGAAGGGCTGTTTTGAAAATCAAAGCCGAAGGAATACTTGCGGGTGTAGCGGTAGCTGAAAAGATATTCCGTTTTATGCAACCGGATATTATTTTTGACCGTAATAAAAATGATGGCGGGCAAATACATTATGGAGATACGGCATTTAACGTGGAAGCCAATGTGCATACCATTTTGAAGTGCGAGCGGCTGGTACTGAATTGCATGCAGCGCATGAGTGGTATCGCCACGCTTACCAGGAAGTACGTAAATAAATTGGAAGGATACAGCACCAGGTTACTGGACACACGTAAAACCACCCCTAATTTCAGGCTGTTGGAAAAAGAAGCGGTACGAACAGGGGGTGGTATCAATCATCGTTTTGGTTTATATGATATGATCATGTTAAAAGACAACCACATTGATTATTGCGGGGGAATTGAAAAGGCTATTGAAAAGGCTTACGCTTACGCACAAACGATAAAACCCGGGTTGAAAATTGAAGTGGAAACCCGGAACATGGACGATGTAAAAAAAGTAATGGCAGTTGGAAAAGTAAACCGAATCATGCTTGATAATTTCACGCCGGGATTAATGGCGGAAGCATTAAAGATCATCAACGGGCGGTATGAAACAGAAGCAAGCGGCGGAATCAACCTGGATAATATTGAAGCCTTTGCTGCCACTGGTGTTGATTACATATCAAGCGGGGCCATCATTCACCAGGCAAGAAGTTTGGATCTGAGTTTAAAAGCGGTGACGATTGGCCATTGACCGTTGACCTTGACCATTCATAATTAGTTTACGGTAAAATAAAAATATTTACATTGGCTAAAATAAAATTAAACGCTTTGGGCGGATTGGTGTATTCAACTGATCCAAATTTTAAACCGGCCCGGGAGCGTATGGATGAGCCGGTAACTTTATTGCCTGCCCAGCAAAAACTTCGCGTACGGCTGGATAAAAAACGCCGTGCAGGCAAGGCCGTTACCTTGATTGAAGGTTTTATTGGTACATTAGCTGATATGGAAGAACTGGGTAAAAAGCTAAAAACAATTTGCGGTACGGGAGGGTCTGTAAAAGAAGGTGAAATAATTGTGCAGGGTGATAACAGGGATAAGGCGCTGCAATGGTTAGAGAAAAACGGGTATACATCTTCCAGAAAGTTTTGATAGAACAGTTTGAGGTATCCCGGTCTGACGTGCCGTGCCGACCGGCTTACCTCAACCTATTCTATTAACAAACTCAACGCCCCGCTCGGGCATTTTTTAACCTGCACAGCAATACGATCTGTCTCTGCTTTACTCATATCGATCCAGGGTCTTTCCCTGGGATTAAATACTTCTGAAAGTCCCCTGGCACAAATACCGGAATGTATGCAGATATCCGGTTGCCACAAAATCGTTACACCATCTTTGCTGTACGTATGTGATTTATTAGGCATAATGTAAAGTTTTAATGAATTTTCCGTGTACAATTTACAACAAAAGGATATTTTTTGGTTTATTTTTGTATAAATTGGACGTAATAAATTAAACAGATATGATGATCTCAAAAATATCAGAAGGTATTACTGTAAGTGTGGAAACATTCTACCAGCCTGATTATAGCAACCCT
>JBDTVX010000041.1:0-20233 GCA_040007015.1 Ferruginibacter sp.
AATAGTTGCCGGTAAGCTAACGCAGCCACTAACTGTTTGGGTTACAAGGTAATTGGTTGTGCCGGAATTTACGGTAGCAGGAGTTGGCGCTGTGGAACTGGTTCCTGCTGTAAACTGGATATTATTAAAACACCTGTTACCAGCCGATGAAACACCGGTAATATTTATTGTACCGGAGGCCTCGGTTATCGGAAAGCCGGGATTATCAGATCCAATATTTCCGGAACCAGCAGATACCCCGATACTGTAATCGCCCGCCGCAACAATCGTATAATTAAAGCTATTGACGATCTTTGCGGGAGAAGCATTTGCAGATAAAGTAGTATTGGTAGTGGACGTGGCAACAAGGGCGCCCACGCTATTATACAATGATAAAACAAACCCATTCACAGCCTGGTATGCGGGAATGTAATAATCAACTGTCGTAATCTTTACATTTGCTACAGCCGTGGTGAAATTTGTCTTCTTGTTATTATAACTATTGTCTAAGTAAGTAGTAGTATTTAAAACACCGGTTCCTCCAACAGATCCGGCAGCACCGCCCCACAAAAGATTGGATCCGGCAGCGTTTAATATTGGAGCGGCAAAATTTTGACAATAATTAAGAGGACTTGTAACTGTAGGAGGCGCCGGTTGTATGCAGGTAGTGGCCTGTATGCCGCTAAGGGCGGTACTCAATGCACCTTCTGAAATTGCGCAAATCTTCCAGTAGTAGGTGGTATTTACAGTTAACCCGCTTTGGAGAGAAGTAGTTGTATTGGCTGCGGTTTGTGTAATCAAATTGTATGTTATTCCGTCAATGGACTGGTAAATAAGAAAACCATTTTCATTGGTAGACAGGTCCGACCAGTTGAGGGTCATGGATGTTGTGGCGATACCTGAGAATGTTAAACTGCCAGGAGCCGCCGGTACCGGCGGGGTAAAGGAATAGATATTTAAGTTTGTGGGTTTGCTTGTTATACTTGTTCCCGTGGTTGAGCTGACGCCTGTTCCGGCATTATTTACTGATAAAAAGTTACCGGAGCCGGTTGAAGTAGCCGTAATACCTATCGAAGCGGACGCAGAATATAGGGCGCCGGTTTCCCGCTTGTATAAATATTCAATCTTCCCGGTTGACTCGTATAGTTTTACCTGGAAAGACATGGTATAACCTCCTGCCTGGTAATTCCATTTAGTATTCAAAAATTGCAGGGTAAAAATCTGGCTACCTGCAGTACCGGTAGTCAAATAGGTTAGATTTGTTGAAGCCTGAATACCCAGGTCGTCCCAAAGCGGAGCAAGTGTAGGTCTCAGTGCTGCAGCGTTTCCTGCAGAAAGATTATTAGCATACGATGTGGCAACGGTGATATTTGCGTCGAATGTTAACCAACCGTTGGTACTTGCAGACACGGTAGTATAACGGGTACCCATATACCAAAAATTAAATCCTATCGGGATAGCGTTCCAGTATCCATCGTCCGTATTTCCTGACATTGCAGGTGCAGGAGTAGCCCCCGATAAAAACGTAAAGGCGGACTGGCTATATTGGGCAAAAGTATAGTTAGTGATATTCTGGGATATGCAATTAAGTAAAAAACATGCCAGAAAAACTGTGACCAGTGAAAATTTTTTAAACATCATTTTAAAATTGAATTTGATAATCTACTCCACGGGGGAAAGAAAATAATTTTGACTTTATACCGTAAAAGCTGAAATCATTGAGTTTGACCCGTAATAGTTAAATAGCTGGCTTTAATGCAGAGTGCCAGGTGGGTAGTACTAAAAGGGTCCTAAAAAAATACCGTTACACTTAGAAGGTGAATGGTTTATTCACATCACTTGACATCGGGTAGATCCGGGTATATCAATATTTAAACCAGCAACAAAAATATAACCTAAATCCGGAATAAAATGTAGCCGGAAAGCGGCTGCCGGTGTGGCTCTTTTTCTACAAAATACCCATTAACGGTAAATGAATCTTTCTTTCACTTAACTGCGAAAAGAAGTTGAACTCCGGTGAATTACTTTCCTTCTTCAAACTGATCTATCGGAACCCTTATGAGGTAAGGCATTCCTTCTGTACGAACCAATAATCCAAGTTTTCCGTCTTTGCCTTCAATTGTAATAATGACATTTCTTGTGGTTCCCTGCTCATCTTTAAACGTGGCATTTAAGATTGTTTTTCCTTCAATAAATGGTATTTTCCAGTCGCAGGTATCTGAATTTATTGTACCGGTCATTTTTTTATCACCTGGTGAAATGATTATACCGGGCCTGGTTATTTCAATGATGGTATTTTCGTCTACCGCTTTTTGAAGCACGCTATCCGCATCCAGGTATTCGGTTTTCGAAGCATGAAGAATTAATTTTTTGTCGCATTGGGAAAGGCAGATGGCATTACAAACAAACAGGAGGGTAACGATAATAAGGATATTTTTCATTTTTTTAATTTAAAGGTGCGCCGGTACTGCAAACATGCGAAAATGAATTTTATTTTACAAGATATAGTTTTTGAAAGGCAGATTATTGGCCATGAGCGATCAGAAATGAGTAATGAGTGATCAGTCTGCTCAGCATCCGGTATCCACCATCCAGCATCATTTTATCTTTGAAACAATATCATCAATGATAATTTCGGGAGACAGCCCAATATTTACCCGGATGGCATTTGCAGGGACTTCCAATGCATCAAATTGCGATCGTAATAATGTAGCGGGCATATAATGACCACTCCTGCCTTTTAATCTGTCCAGGATGGTATTATAATCGCCCTGTAGAAATATCCACCTGCAGTTTTCTTCTATCGATTTACTAAGGCGATTCCTGTACACCTGCTTCAGGGCCGAGCATACCAATATTATATTAACGGTGGTTATTTTTTCAACTACAAATTGGTGGATATTTTCGAGCCAGGGCCACCTGTCTTCATCAGTAAGCGGTATGCCGGCCTTCATTTTATCTTTATTTTCTTTTGTATGAAAATTATCCGCATCATAAAAAGAGTAACCTGTCCTGGCGGATAACTGTTCGCCGATGGTGGTTTTTCCACTACCGGAAACCCCCATAATATATATCACTTTATGTTGCATTTTGATGCGCTTATTACCGGCAATGTGCTTTGGATTGTTGCGGAGATTTTAACCGGCCCGTGTCAGTGACTCCCCTCATTTGTGTAAATGGACGTTTATTGGCTAAATTAACTATTTTCTTTTATTGTTATCAAAGAGCCGCATAAAATCTTATGGAACCGGCGGGGCAATCTAGCGTGCATGCGTACCAGTGACTTACCTGGTTGGCATGAAGGCCGGGCTTTATTTTTCCGGTGAACAGCATGGCGGGGTGAAAGCGCTGAACAAATTGTAATTTATGCAACTATTGATCCGGGAATACATTGACCGGCATGGTCATCTCTTAAAAAAAATAACGATCGCTCCCAGCAGGGTTAATACGATCACTACTTTCCGGTAGCTGTCATCTTTTATTTTTGAAACTATTTTAAGACCGGTCCAAAACCCTGCAAACAGTGCCGGCAATAATACGATATCTGTTTGCAGCGTCACTGCTGTAATGTTGTTCCAGTAAAAAATCTGGAAAGGAAGTTTAAAAAGGTTGATCACTAAAAAGACCCATGCCGCCGTGCCAATAAAATCATTCTTTGGCATACGCATCGCCAAAAAATAAATATTTGCAAACGCCCCTGCCAGGTTACCCAGCATAGTGGTAAAACCTGCAACTAAACCCGTACCTGCAACAAACAATTTGTTGGAAGGCATTGAGTCCGTCCTGCGTATTTCCAGCGCGATCATTATTACCACCGTCAAAATAATGATCAGCGCCATTAGCTTGCTGAAAATCGCTTCATTCAAATCTTTTCCTACAAATACGCCAACCAGGATACCTGTCATCATCCAGGGTATCAGTTTCCAAAAGTGCGGCCATTGCGCGTGGCGATTGTAGTAAACGACTGCCATAATATCCGTTATGCACAGCAAAGGCAACACCACACCCGTGGATGCCTTGCCACCAAAAACAATTACCATAATGGTGACATTCATCATCTCGATGCCCTTTAATCCTGCTTTTGCAAGCCCGATTATAAAGGCTGCCAGTAATATCAGGGTCCAGTCAATAAAAGAATAAGTGTATAAAAAATCCATGATTTTTTGAACGTTACCCATAAGGATATTGCGATACCAGGATATTGATTTACAATGAAGGCCAGCACTGAATTCAAAATATTGACAGTACAGGTAATTTTCAATTAAACCACAGAAAGCTAAACATTTTACCAGCAATCAATTTCACCTAAAAAGAACATTGGTTTTTCAGTACTTCAAACATCCGTAATGTATTCTGTAAACATTTTCAAAGTACAAAATACGCTACATACGCTATATACTTTATTTACGCGATACACTCTGTATTCTCCATTTCCCCATATTCCCTCTACTTCCCATTTCCTTTTCTCCTCCTCCAAAAAACAACGATCCCTGCAAGTAAAATAACACTTACTGATAATCCTATAATATAGTAAGGCACATCTGGCATAATAAATGATTTAGCTCCCTGCCCTCCAAAGGAGGTTCCCGGAACCTGCTAATTTAAAGTGTTTTTATGATATGCAATCTCTTTAAAAAATGCACGCCAAATTCATTGAAAAGAATTAGAAGTGACTACGGCCTCCCTGCCTCTTAATTTAATAAAGGATTAAGTATAACCGACAAAACAAACAAGATCCTTCCCTCTTCAATGGAATCGTCGGCATTTATTACTTTAGCGGTAGCAAATTTATCATCGTTGCAATTCAAACATCCTAAAATTATTTCTTCCTTTTTAAAATCAAGTTTACCATTATTTTCCGGGATGACCGAGCCCGAATTTGCCGAATTTCCACCATAGAACCTGAAATCATTTCCATTCAGCATTCTTAATTGAAGCAAAGACATGCCCGGGCGAACGCCACTTCGTAATACCCAGTTATTTTCTGCAACATATTTACCTGTTTCCATTGCACTTTTTAAATTAAGCTGCCCTCCCAAAAGAACGCTGGAAATGGCACATTTGTTCTCTTCATCCGCCCAGATAAACACTACCTGCCGGTTGGTATTCAGAAACAAAACAGAACATTTGGCGATATCATTTCCTGATAAAAAATAGATGTCCTTTTTTACATTTTTTTCACCAAAGTAATACACCAGGTATTCATGTGAAGTAAAGGTGAGGAGGTCATTGGCATAGTAAATATCTTTGGCTCTCGGGAATATTTTTTTGTAAAACTGTAACGAGTACCTCCTTACGGTATCCTCCTTCCTGGTAAATGTACGCACCGACATATCTTTATTTTGAAAAAGTAAAGACAATGAAGTATCGTCCACATTACCGTGGTTGCAATAAAACCCGGCTTTCTTGAGCTGCGTTTTCATATTCCTGAATTCATCCAGGGAAACGGTTTCATAAGTGATAAAGGAGCCATCCTTTATTTCGGCGCTGGTAATGGATCTGCTGATCGTATCGATCAGCTTAAAATTTTTTGTGCGCCTGTAATCATACATTCTTAAAATGGTGTCATTTTGATGTTCTTTACCACTAAATGCAAAACCTTTTTCGGACAATTGTTTTTCAAACCTGGAAGTGGAAAAAGACATGATCGTGAATATGTTTTCAACAGATAATACCTGTCCGCAGGTGACAAGTGCAAATGAAAAAAGTATAACAAAAGATACAATTGCTTTCATCGATCCGTTTCTGGAGAATAATTTGAAACAATATTTTTAATCGTATGCCTGTTTAAAAATATCAGTCATTTCGTAGTGGAAGTTAGTCTAAAGCAAAAAACTTTTTTACCATCAACTTATTTTTTAAAGGATATTTGGATTGCAAGTGCGTGATCATTTATTATAACCCTAACAGGTTTGGCAATCCTTGCTGGTAACAAATTTACAAAACTTATTCGCCTCAACTTGTATTTATTAAATAAATGAGGATCAGAAATTATCCTGACTCTGGGCTACATTGCTTATTTTCATGATATCCCGTATGTCAATCAATTATCATCACCATGAAGAAGCAGCATTACAAAAATCACAGGAAATATTATTACCCGCATCATTTTATATTTTATCCTGTTGTTGCGGTGCTTATCGTAGCCAGTGCATTGCATGCGCTAAAATATAGGGACAACGCGTTGGAATGGCTGGGCATTACGGCCATATTTATTTTATTGGCCTGGCTGTCATTTATGATGCGGCAACATTACTCGCTTACCAATCAAAACAGGATCGTGAGGATGGAAATGCGGTTACGCTATTACCAGCTTACGCAAAGAAAACTGGAAGATATTGAGCCGCTCCTCAGTTTTTCGCAACTGGCAGCACTACGCTTTGCACCCGACGGGGAACTGCCGGCCCTTTTGCAGAAAACATTGGATAATAATCTTTCTGCCGATGAAATAAAGCGATCGATCAAAAACTGGCTGCCCGATACAATGAGGGTTTAATAAACAGGTATTTTTAATGCTGAAAAACAACATACGCTTAACTGCACGCAAATGGTGCTTAATCGCTGTGCGAAAATTCATCCGAAGTTTTATTATTCTTTGTAAGTCCATGGATTCCCTTAAATGAATTATTTAATGCATTTTGAATTTAAGAAATCAGCACATTAGTAAATTGTTTAATCATCCCAATATTTTTGATATAAAATCAGAATGCAGGCTTATTTTTAAAAAGGCAGTCAGTCCTAAAATAAACCCTGTAAGGCTCACGCTGCCTGCAAAATACAGGAGCCATTTTTTTTGAGTAAGTGCAGTAATGCCAAGCATCGCAATTGAAATGGATAAAAATGCTTCTGTCATATCAAATTGGTCATCAAAAACATTCATGTCTTCATACTCTTTTGCATAACCTTCCGCCTGGGTTTTTATGGATGTTTTTTCTTTTTCATAGACGGCTATTTTATCCTCGTATTTTTTAATATGATCTTCATCCCCGGCAACTTTTTGAATCTTCAATAATTCAAGCGTGTTTTCAGCTATGTTTTGCTTGGTGCTTTTTGCCTGGAAATAAGACCAGGCATCAATACTGTGTGCCTGCGCCTGCGACATGGCCTGCACGATATTGCCATCTTTGATATTACAGATGGCCATAAAAGTAGCCGATAGCGCCACCAATACCGCCACCCTGGAATTGATCTTACTTTCGTGGGAATGCGCTACTGATTCCTTTATAGCTTCGTCGATATCACCCATGTGTTGATTTTAAAAGGAACCTCAAAAATATCTTTTTATGGGAAAAAACATAGCCGTTAACATTTGATTATTTCCGAAACCCGAAACCCCCAACCCAGAACCTGAAACCCTCAATCTTGAAGCTCGTACCGGAATAAATTAACCTATACGTTAAAAGTCATTTTCAATTTTGTAAATTGTGCCCCGGCAGAAGCAAGAAATGTAGTGAATATTTTTTTTGAACAGGGATTTGCAGAACTCTTTGCAATTCTTTTAAAAATATAATATAAAAATGAAAGGAAAAGCACACTTCATATTAGTTCTTTCAATTTTTATATTACCGGCCCTTTATGTACAAGCTCAGCAGAATATTCATTCGCAATCTACCGCTTACGAGTGGCCGGTTGATCCATTGGTAAAGGCGAAATTGGATAAATGGCAGGATCAGAAATTTGGGATGATCATCCACTGGGGACTCTATGCAGTGCCCGGTATTATTGAATCCTGGTCGATTTGCTCTGAAGACTGGATTGAGCGCGACAGTTCTTCATCTTACCCTGAATATAAAAAATGGTACTGGGGTCTGCAAAAAGATTTTAACCCGGTAAACTTTAATCCTGATCAATGGGCAAAAGCTGCTAAAGATGCAGGAATGAAGTATGTTGTATTTACTACCAAACATCATGATGGCTTTAATATGTTTGATACCAAACAAAGTGATTTTAAAATAACAAACGGCCCTTTTGGCAATAATCCAAAGGCAAATGTAGCGAAGTATGTTTTTGATGCTTTTCGTAAAAATGATTTTATGATCGGCGCTTATTTCTCAAAGCCCGACTGGCATTCGGAGAATTACTGGTGGCCCAAATATGCAACACCCGACAGGAACAACAATTACGACATTCGCAAATTTCCCTGGCGCTGGGATAAGTTCAAACAGTATACGTATAACCAGCTTAGCGAGTTAATGCATGATTATGGTTCAATTGATATCTTATGGCTCGATGGAGGTTGGGTGAGGCCTTTGGAAACTGTAAATGATGAAGTTCTTTCCTGGGGCGGCCCCATCCCGGCATGGAGCCAGGATATAGATATGCCCCGCATTGCAGTTATGGCCCGGCGTGCGCAGCCCGGTTTGTTAATTGTGGATCGCACCGTACATGGCCCTTATGAAAACTATCAGACACCTGAGCAAAAGATCCCCGAAAAACAATTGGACCATCCATGGGAAAGTTGTTTGACACTCGCGAATAACTGGGGCTATGTTCCAAATGACGAATTTAAATCTTCCGCTAAAATTATTCATACGCTGATAGAAGTAGTGGCAAAGGGAGGCAGCCTGCTGCTGGGAGTAGGTCCCGGACCGGAGGGCACATTTCCCGGAATAGCAATACAGCGGCTTGAAGAAATTGGAAAATGGATGAAAGCAAACGGGGATGCGATTTACAATACCCGCATAACCGCTGATTATAAACAGGGCAATATTTATTTTACAAAAAGCAAAACGGGTAACTTAAAATATGCATTGGTATGTTTGGACGAAAATAAAGCAATACCGCTGTTGATACAATGGAAAAATAACCTTCCTTTAAAAGGAACGAAGATGAAATTATTGCAAACAGGAGAAACGGTAAAATGGGTACAGGAAGCAGATCATATAGAAGTGACGTTACCAAAGTCTGTTATAAATAATAATACCGGCTATCCCGCACTGGCTTTTTCATTTGAAACGAATGAGCAGTGATAAACACACCGGGTTAAATCTTATTTTTAAGGGCAGGCCTACTATTCTTTTTCAAATATAGCTTGCCAATTTAGTTTACTTACATGATGCTTCGGAAATTGCATAGGTAATGATGAATATGTGTTACGATCGTTGCTGTCATAAAAAAAGCGCAATCAATCGATAAGGCCAAAGATGCAATAAAACCTGTAGTTTTGAAAACTGACATAATAAAACCAATTGCAAACTAAATCCAAAAAAATGCCTGGAACAACAACATTAAAAATACCTTCAAAGACCCAACCGGTAAACAGTTACGGACCGATAATTATTATCGGTGCTTTATTTTTCATATTTGGTTTTGTCACCTGGTTAAACTCAGTTTTAATTCCTTATTTAAAGATCGCCTGCGAACTCAATAATTTTGAATCTTACCTGGTAGCAACTGCTTTTTATATCTCGTATCTGGTTATGGCATTTCCTTCCGCGGCAATCCTTAGGGTAACAGGTTTTAAAAAGGGTATGGCAGCGGGATTGGGTATAATGGCAATCGGGGCATTGATATTTATTCCGGCCGCCCTTACGCGCACTTATAGCTTATTTCTTTTGGGATTATTTGTACAAGGCACCGGTTTGGCAGTTTTGCAAACAGCTTCCAATCCATATATTACAATAGTTGGCCCCAGGGAAAGTGCAGCAAAACGGATAAGCATAATGGGCATTTGTAATAAGACTGCCGGAGCCATTGCACCTCTTGCGCTGAGTTTTATGGTACTCAACGGCGTAGATGCTTTGAAGGTGCGCATTTTAACAATGAATGCTGCTGAAAAAGCAGTTGAATTAAATGCTTTGGCAAGCAGGGTTATTCTTCCATATATCATTATTACGGGCGTACTGGTGTTGTTAGCCATACTTATTAATTTTTCACATCTTCCTGAAGTAGATACGGAACACGAAGACGAAATTGTGGCAAAAGCAAATACCAACAAAACAAGTGTGTTCCAGTTTCCCCACCTGGTGCTCGGAATACTGACCTTATTTTTATATGTAGGGGTAGAGGTGATGGCCGGTGATACGATTATCAGCTACGGTGCATCCCAGGGCATCGCCCTGTCAACAGCCAAATTTTTCACCACCTGTACATTGGTAGCCATGATCGTTGGATACATAATCGGCATCATTACCATTCCTAAATATCTTAAGCAGGAAAATGCTTTAAAATATTCAGCTATACTCGGTGTCATTTTTTCGATCATCGCGATTGTAAGCAATGGATACACTTCTGTTTTATTTATTGCTTTATTGGGTTTGGCAAACTCGTTGATGTGGCCCTCCATCTGGCCGCTTGCAATAGCAGACCTTGGCCGTTTTACAAAGATCGGGTCGTCACTGTTAATCATGGGAATTGCAGGCGGGGCAGTACTTCCATTGGTATATGGCGGTCTCACAGATGTTTTGAAGGATTCTAAACTGGCTTATTTTATTTTAATACCCTGTTACTTTTTCATATGGTATTATGCCGTTAAAGGCAGCAAAATCAGAAAATAGTATAGAGGCGCAGATCGTTTAATAAGCAAACGCATTAGTTTTATGGCTTTCCATTTTTTTTAAAATAAATATCCATTATGATTCAAATATCCAGGTTGCTTTTTTACTTTACGGGGACTCACACTTTAATGCTTGTAACGGGTTTATTATTTATTACAAATAGCCCGGCTCAGCAGCTTACCAAATATGTTGACCCATTTATTGGCACCGGCGGCCATGGCCATACTTACCCGGGAGCAACCGTTCCTTTTGGTATGGTTCAGCTAAGCCCGGATAACGGGCAAAACGGGTGGGACTGGTGCAGCGGTTATCATTATAGCAGTGATAGTATAGCAGGCTTCAGCCATACTCATTTAAGCGGTACGGGCATTGGCGACTGGTGCGATATTTCTGTTATGCCCGCCACCAGTCCTGTTCCTGCGGGCAAAAGCAATAAGGAGAAATTTAGCCACCAAAATGAAAAAGCTTCCCCGGGATATTATGAAGTGAAATTGGATAATGGTATCCAGGCGTCCTTTACAACCACGGAACGCTGCGGCCTTCACCAATATATTTTTCCTGACGGTACTACACCTGTTATCCGTTTTGACCTGGGCTTTCATATCAACTGGGATATCCCGACAGAAACGTATATACAATGGCTAAACGACTCTACGATTACCGGTTACCGTTATTCCAAAGGATGGGCCGATGTACAGCGTGTATATTTCGCAGCCCGTACCTCCGTCCCCTTTAAAACCATACAGTTAAGCGATGGCGCGGAAGTTATTCCGGCAAAAGAAGTTAAAGGTAAAATGGTGGCGGCACAATTGATATTTGACTACCAGGCAAAACCCGTTTTTTTAAAAGTTGCGCTTTCAACCGTCAATACAGGCAAAGCTTTAATTGCCTTGCAGGAAATTAATGGATGGAACTTCAACCAGGTAAAACAGGCAGCAGAAGCAAAATGGGAAAAAGAACTCGGAAAGATAAAAATAAAAACCGGGGACGGGCATTTGAAACGCATTTTCTATACTGCGCTTTATCACACCTGCCTTGCTCCGGTTCTATACTCGGATGCAGATGGAAGTTATCAAAATGCTAAAGGGAATATCTTAAAAATGCACAACGCACAGCGATATACTGCCTATTCGCTATGGGATACATTCAGGGCCTTGAATCCATTGCTTACAATTACACAACCGGCAAGGCTTACCAGTATTTTAAATACAATGATCGCTTTCTATGATGAAAACGGCTTGTTGCCCATATGGGATCTAAGTACCTGGGAAACCAACACGATGACGGGCTACCATTCCATTCCTGTGTTGGCAGATGCTATCTTGAAAGGTATAAAAGGGATCGATATACAAAAAGCATATACTGCCATGAAGAAAAGCGCTATGCAAAATATTCGTGGCACCGATGTGTACCGGCAATATGGTTATGTACCCCAGGATAAATATGGAAGCAGTGTTACGGTTACGGTAGAGTACGCTTACGACGACTGGTGTATAGCGCAGGTAGCAAAGAAACTTGGTAACAGCAGCGATTACGAAACATTCATGAAACGGTCAGCTTCCTGGAAGAACCTGTTTGATCCGGTAACAGGTTTTATCCGTGCTAAAAACAGCGATGGAAATTGGGTAGCGCCTTTTGATCCTTACCTGTCGGAGCATGACCCTGATAAAGCGATGTACACGGAAGGAAATGCATGGCAGCATTCATTCTTTGTGCCCCAGGACGTAGCCGGACTTGCCGAAGCTTATGGAAGTAATGCCAGGTTTATTCAAAAGCTTGATTCTTTATTTTCAGTTAGCTCAGAAATAAAAGGCGCTAACAGGTCTCCCGATGTAAGTGGATTGATCGGTCAGTATGCGCATGGAAACGAGCCAAGCCATCATATCGCTTACATGTACAGTTTTGTGGGCGCTTCATGGAAAACACAGGAAAGGGTAAAGATGATCATCGACTCAATGTACCACGATCAGCCGGATGGTTATGCCGGAAACGAAGATTGCGGGCAGATGAGCGCCTGGGGTGTGTGGAGTATCGTGGGGATGTACCCTGCCAATCCCTCAGGTGGACAGTATGTTTTTGGCGGGCCAATGACTGATGAAGCTACCATCACCCTTCCTTCGAAACGGACAATGATCATTAAGGCTAAAAACCGGAACGAGAAAAACATCTATATTCAAAGCATCATTTTAAACGGCAAGCCTTACAACAAAACTTATATCGCTCATTCCACCTTGCTGAAAGGGGGGCTACTTGAATTTACAATGGGCGCAAGACCAAATAAGCAATTTGGAAATAACCCGGAGAGCTGGCCTTCTTCTGCGGTTTTAAAGAGATGACATCTTTTTAAAAAGATGTCATCTCTTTAAAACCGCCCGGATTTTTAGAACGAATCCCGCTGTTGTTCTATTTAAACAGCATCCTGAAATAGAAACCCGGCTTTCCAAAAATCTTTCTTGTATTTACCACGTTGGCAAGCGATTGCTCCAAAAATTTTTGGAGATATTTACTTTGTTTTGCTTTTTTAACAACAAAATTGAAAAGCCGCGGATACATGACCACCCGCTGTAATGTTTTGCTGATTTTGAATTCCTTCCACATCCTGTGATAGATTTCTTTGTCGTATGCTTTATTGAATGCGGAAGAAAAATTATTTTGTTGAAAACATGCAATGGCATGCGCGGCTGCAACCCTTCCGCTCCTTATCGCATTTCCAATTCCTTCGCCCGTAAAAGGATCTATTAAGGCTGCGGCATCACCTGCCAATAGAAATCTTTCTCCTGAAATCAATCTTTTTTTTGATCCTAACGGAAGGCCGTAACCTTTTACCGTTTCAAGTGGTTTGGCATGCTCAAACCTTGCCTTTATTTGAGGATTTGTTTTCAGCAAATGCTGTAAGGTTTCCTTAAGATTTATCTTACGGCCGGAGACCATGGAAGAAAGCATACCTATACCGACATTTGCCTTGTTACCCCCTAACGGAAAGATCCATAAATAACCGGGAAGGATATCTTTAAAAAAATACAGTTCAATATAATTTTCATCGTGAAAAGAGGTTATGCCTTCATAATATATCCTCAATCCCGCACTGTAATTTTCTTTTTCAACTTTTATATTCGCAAGGTGTTTTGAAACTACTGAATGGGCTCCATCCGCACCAATCACCATTTGCGCACTGAAAGTTCCGAGATTGGTTTCAATGACCACTGCGTCCTTTTTTACGGCTACGCTTGAAGCAGCGCAATTTTCAAAAATGCTGATAGCCGGGTATTGTTTTACGTGTTGAAAAAGCAGGTTGTCAAAATTCAGGCGGGGGCTAATATAACCGCACCTTTTTTCATTTTTATAAATGAATGGAATATCAATGTGATGGTGATCGGGCGAAAATATTTTAACACCATAGGAAGGTAATTTATTTTCCATCGCTTCAAATTCCGCCACCAATGCTCCTGAAAGCATGGGCAACTGGTTGATGATATCCAGGCTTAGCGCATCCCCGCAGGTTTTATCCCTGGGAAAAACAGCCTTATCCAGCAGGGCTACCTTTAACCCGCTATCAGCCAGTTTAATAGCGCAGGCTGCTCCTGAAGGCCCTGCTCCCACAATTACCACGTCAAAGTTTTTATCGGACATTCATTTTTTTTAGAGAAAGAGAAATCCATCATTTCGAAAAAATCCTAATACTCAGTACTAAGTCAGCGCTATCAACGCAGCATCCTTATCCCTCGCCAGTTGCTCCTTTAATGCATCCAACCCGGCAAATTTCACTTCGCTGCGCAGGTGTTTTTTTACTGTAATGGTGAGCATTTCACCATAAATGTCTTTATCAAAATTAAAAATATTGACTTCGATTACCCGTGCTGTTCCACCGACCGTGGGGCGAACACCAATATTCATCATGCCTGTCAAATTATGAATGATTAATTTTTCATTATTAATTAGAACTGCATACACCCCGTTACCCGGTACAAGCTTATTTTCATCTTCTATTTCCAGGTTGGCGGTAGGGTATCCGATGGTTCTGCCGAGTTTGTTTCCTTGCACCACTTTGCCACTAAAGAAGTAGTCATATCCAAGGAAATGATTGGCAGTGTCGATATCGCCTTTCAACAATGCATCTCTTATCCTGGTGGAGCTGATGGTCATATCCTGCAACATAAAGCCGGGGATCTCTTTCACTTCGTAGCCGTATTCAGCGGCCTTGTCTTCCAGTAATTGAAAGTCGCCGCTGCGTCCCTTGCCAAAACGATGGTCGTGGCCGATAATGATGGTATGCGGATGAAAGGTACTTACTAAAAAATCAGCGATATAGGCTTCCGCCGGTTGATTGGCAAAGGCTTCGGTAAAAGGTACCACCACCAGGTGATCGATGCCATATTTTTCAAGCAGGGTGATCTTTTCATCCAGGGTATTTAATAAAAATACAGGCCCCTGGGCATTGCCAACGATCTTGCGCGGATGAGGATGAAAGGTAAGGATAATGGTTTCGCCGCCTGCTTTCAGAGCTTCGGATTTCATCAGTTGTATGATCTGCTGATGCCCTCCATGAACGCCGTCAAAAGTTCCGATCGTGATCATCGCGTTCCTGAAAACCGGTAATGGTTGTATGTTGTTATGAACGATCATGTAAAAATTGGTGCAAAACTACCTGAATTTTACGGTTTTTAAGAGATGACATCTTTTTAAAAGATGTCATCTCTTAAAAACCGTATAGTTTTGCAGCTCAATTAATACCATGAGTCTTTATAGCAAAAGAGGAGTTTCTGCCCAAAAAGAAGAGGTGCATGCCGCCACAAAACATTTAGACCCGGGGGTGTTCCCCAATGCATTTTGTAAAATCTATCCTGATTATTTGGGCGGTGATGAGGATTTTGTAAGCGTTATGCATGCAGATGGGGCCGGCACCAAAAGCATCCTTGCTTATTTGTATTGGAAAGAAAGCGGTGATATCACTGTTTGGAAAGGCATCGCACAGGACGCCATTGTAATGAATCTCGACGACCTGCTTTGTGTGGGAATCCACGATAACATCGTTTTTAATTCCACGATCGACCGCAACAAAACGATCATTCCGGGTGAAGTGTTGTCGCAGGTGATCAATGGCTCGCAGGATTTATTTGATGAGCTAAAAACATTTGGGGTAAATATTCATTACCTCGGCGGCGAAACCGCTGATGTGGGCGATGTGGTGCGCACGGCGGCAGTAAACGGTACCATGGCCTGCCGCTGGCCAAAGAAAAAGATCATCACCAATGACAAAATAAAGGCCGGGGATGTGATCGTGGGGCTTGCCAGTGATGGCCAGTCAACCTACGAAAAGGAATATAACAGCGGTATTGGCAGCAACGGGCTCACCAGCGCCCGGCATGATGTATTGAATAAATATTATGCAGAGAATTTTAAAGAGAGTTATGATACAGGCCTGGATGAGGACGTAGTTTATATAGGGAAGCATAAACTATCCGATAAGGTAACATTCACCATTGACAATTCACCATTCACCACCACCATCGGTAAACTGATACTTTCCCCTACAAGAACGTACGCGCCGGTTTTAAAAATATTATTGGAGAACCAGTTTGATAAGATACATGGCCTGGTACATTGCAGCGGTGGCGGACAAACAAAATGTATGAAATACCTGCCAGGTAATTTCAGGGTCATAAAAGATAATTTATTTGAAGTTCCCGAAATATTCAGGATCATCCGGCAAAGCAGTGGCAGCAATAATAAAGAAATGTACGGGGTATTTAATATGGGGTGCAGGCTGGAGATCTACTGTGCGCCGGAAGACGCTGATATTATGATTGCGGCGGCCAGGGCGTTTAATATTGACGCGCAGGTGATCGGCAGGGTAGAAGCGAATGATAAAAAGGAACTGGTGATACGATTAAAGGATGAAGAGATTGTTTACTGAGGGTTTACGCGGCCTGGCAGAAAGGTGACACCTTTTTAAAAGGTGTCACCTTTCTGCCAGGCGGGTAAACTGAAATTTATCCTTTTTCAATTACAAAGGTGATCGGTTGTTTTTTATAAGCATTTACGATTTTGCCGTTTTGCTTTGCGGGTATCCATCTAGGGCCATTTTTAATAAGCTCAATGCATTGTTTGGCCGTTTTGCTGGCCGGAAAATCATGGGTTTTAACATCACTTACATTTCCGTTCCTGTCTACAATAAATTCAATTATTATTTTATAAGTCCCGGCATTCCAGCCTTCTTCAATAGGCATCGCTGAATTTATGTTTTTCTGAAGGTAATTTTTCCATGCAGTATCACCACCGGGAAATTCAGGTTCATATTCTGTTTTAGTAAAGACTGGCCCTTGCGGTTGCTCCGGCTGATTGACATCTGAATTGACACTTACTATCCTCGCATCCACAGTTGAATTGTATTCCCGGCCTTCTGAAACAGGTATTTCTTTTGAATTATTTTTGCTTTTAGTAGTTATTTCTATTACCCCGTTAATACCTTTATCACCATATTTAGTAGCAGCACTTTTGTCTTTCAAGACATCGATTCTTTCTATACCATCCGGCGCAATGGAATTTAAATCAAAGCCATTGTTTTGCACTTTACCATCTATTACAATTAGAGGCTTCGGCTCGGGAATATCTTTTTCCCTGTATTTTATATGTGCTGCGGATAAGTTAATTTCAGTAGATGAATCATTTTCATGAACAACCACTTTAACATTATTCAATGCAATTTCTTTCTCTTTGATGGCAATGATCACCACACCATTTTTCCCTTTGTCGCCATATTTGGCTATGGCATCTTTGCCTTTAATCACATTTATACTTTCAATATTTTTAGGGTCGATGCTTTTTAATTCTTTCTGACTGCTGGTTTTTCCATCTATGATGATCAGTGCCTTTCCAATGCTGTTCATAGTAATTTGAGGGATGGTGTCTCTTTCTTCAGTTGCAAAATTCCCATTGGATGCAATGGCCCGGATGTTTAGGCCCGTTTCGCCTTTTTCTTTTGCAAAAGCATATTTTTCTACGGAAGCCAATATCTTGCCTGCAATAATTTCCTGCCCGGCATCTGTTTGTAAAAAAGCCAGGTCATTGCTGTTGGTGATATAGCCTGCTTCAATCAAAACAGACGGGCAGGGGCTTTCCTGTAAAACCCGAATACCGGTTTCCCGTTGCTGGGGTTGCGGTAACACGGGTAATTTATAATGATTTGCAAACTCGCTAATGACCGCAGAAGCAAATAATTTACTGTCGCCGGAATTGCCATAATTATCTTTTGAAACCCATACACTCATACCTGTTTTCACATTAGCGGAATCGATTGTCGTTGCACCCATATGAACAGAAACGAACAGGTCGGGATGCTGGGCTTTGCAAAAAGACGCTTTTTCATTTACGGTTTGGAAAACATCGGTTACCCTTGTAAATACGATATTGATATTGCTATTTTTGTTAAGGGCTTTTATCTTTTTAATGATGGAAAGCGCAAGGTCTTTTTCAGCAATATTGCCGGCAATGCTAAGGGCCCCCTTATCCTCACCACCATGCCCTGCATCAATGACCACGGTGATTTTTTTGCCATTATAAACAGGTGCGTGATTGTTTGTAAATGTTTTTGTTTTAAAAGTGAAAGCCGCAAAAACCAACACAGCCAATGGCAATACCAATACCCTGCCTATATAGCCTGCTTTAGGATTTTTATTTTTTGTTATCATGATCAATCTTCGTTTTATGGGTGAATAAAAAAATGGATTCGTTAACTGAAATCGGTGCAGGGGATAAGTAACCTGTAATATCATTGCGGCAAATGCTTCGGTGTCGCTGTCCTCAACGGCTATTTTGTCAGCCACAAATTCGTGGATCATATTTAATTCTTTACGCACCAGCCAAAAGAACGGGTTGCACCAGCTAAAGATCAGTATTGCGTTTACAAACAGTTTATCATAACTGTGTTTTTGCTGCACATGCGCCAGTTCATGCTTAAATATTTGGCGGCCGGTAGTGGTTTCAGGATCAATATGATCGTTCCAGAAAATGTATTTCAAAAATGAAAAAGGGGTGCCCCTGGCGATGGTATTTACAAAATAAATATCTTCCACAATGCGGTGCCGGTGCTTGATAAACAAGATGCGGATCCTGACCAGCATATGGATAAATAAACCTGCGAAAATTATACTGGTGATACTGTAAAGCAGCAGCAATGCCTGTTCCGCAGTAAAATTATTACGCCGGGCAGTGATTACGATGTCATCTAAATATTCATTACTGCTCACTACCTGCAATAATTTTATGGCGGTTGCCGCTGGTGCGTTGGCGCTGTGCCAGATATTAATTTTGATCAATGGCAATGTTAATGACAGCACAATGGAAGCCAGCAAATAAAACCTGTTGTAGTGGTGAAATATTTTATTCCTCAGCATCAGCCAATAATATCCAAACAAAATGCCGGAGCAGAGCGTTACTTTGAGAAGGTAAAAAGCGTATGGAAGCATGGGATGTTTGTTTTTTGTTGATTGTTGATTGTCGATTGTTGATTGTTGGTGGTTGGTGGTAGGTTGTTACGAGTTACGTATTAAGAGTTTCTTCTTGTTCGTGCCTGATCACCGTTCAATAATTTTAAATAGCCAGGTGCCATTATCTACCAAAACAACAATCACATGCACCGAACAACAAACGACAAATAACTCTTAACTCCTAACCCTTAACCCGTAACTCCTAACCCGTAACCCATAACCCATAACCACCAACGATCCACACGGCTTACTTTTTCTTCAACTGTTTTAAAAGCAATTCCAGGTCTTCCACACTTAAATTATTTTCTTTCACCATAAATGAAACGGCATTGCTGAAGCTGCCTTCAAAATAGCCTTTCACCAGGCTTTTCATCGTGGTCTTACTATAAGCATCCTTACTTACCAACGGATAATACTGGTGCATGCGGCCAAATACTTTTAATCCCACAAATTCTTTTTCTGTCAAAATTTTAATGATGGTAGCTACCGTGTTGCTGTGCGGTTTTGGATTGGGTAGTTCATCAATGATCTCTTTTAAAAATGCTTTTTCTAATTTCCAGATCACCTGCATTATTTGTTCTTCTGCTTTTGTCAATACTTTCATGTTATTTTTTAATTGCTGAAACGAATGTATAACTAATAATTTAGTTTACAAACTATTTTTTTAGTTATTTAACGAATTTAACATTTGAGGAAGAAAATTAATTTTTACCGGAGGTTTTCATTAGGTTAAATTTGCAACAGTTTTGAAACATCTGTCCGATACAATTTTTAATATATATAATTAATAAATTTTTTGAAAGGCAATAAAAATAGTGGCTTCAGAGCGGGATTGTGGTTGTTGTGAAGATGATTATATTTGCCGGAGCAAAGGTTATTAGGTTTCAATCTACGCGCTAATAAAAGTACCACAAAGGTGTGCGGTACAAGTGAGTGACACAACGATGATGCCATGAAACGCCGCGGCTGGTATAACAATAAAAATTGTGGCGTTCACTGAGACAAATAACAAAATAAAAAATACCGAAGTAAAAACAAATGCTGGAAACAGAAATAGTAAACAGTAAACACAAAACCGATCTATGTCGCAAACAATTGTTGAATTAAAGAATGTAAACATCTACCAGGGCAGCAGCCTTATTTTAAGCGATGTAAATATTTCCGTAGATAAAGGAGAATTTGTATACCTGGTGGGTAAGACAGGCACCGGTAAAAGCAGCCTGTTAAAAACATTATACGGTGATCTCACACTAACAGAAGGCGAAGGCACCG
>JBDTVX010000042.1:0-20157 GCA_040007015.1 Ferruginibacter sp.
TACGCAACTGTGTTAAACAATTCGTAGAAGCTGTCTAAATTTAATTTCCTTACTTACATGCAGAATTTATTGGCGCGGATGCGCGAATAGGTGGGCTTAATGATGGCTTGCACTAACCCGGCAGAATTCAATAAAGCGCCTGAATCACATCTGGGACCCACTGTATTGCCTTTTAATTAATATAACGTAGGCTGACAATTTTAATAACCTCTACGCATGTACGCACCCACCTGATCAATACGAGCCACACTATGGAGCTTATTGGGTACCCCCCGCCCGGGGCCAATATGTGCAAAGGGAAACCTGTAAAATCACAAAAAAAATGCTCAACTGCCGGCTTCTGTATATTTTTTAAAATTGTCAAGTATATTTTGCCAGCCTCCCTGTTGCAGTTCCAAAGAATTGGTATTTTCAGCTTCAAAGCTTTCCACTACTTTGGTTGTAGCTCCCTGGGATGAGAAAGTTATTTTCACTTTTCTGCCATCGCCAAGCGTATACGCTATGTATTCATTATTGTTGACAACATCGTAGACGCCGCCAAAATCAAAACCCATGCTTCCGTCTTTAGCTTCCATCCTGGCAACAAAGCTGCCACCCACCCGCAGATCATTTTCTGCACGGGGCGTATGCCAGTCGTCAGACGCATTGTTCCATTTGGTGATATGCTCCGGCTTTGTCCAGTATTCCCAAACTTTTTCTACCGGCGCATGAATGATATTTTCTACAGTAATGATTTCTTTTTTGATCGTTTCCATTTTGTTTAAATTTTTGTTGTAATGTAATATTGTATTACGCTGCAAACATCTAATATTTGTGATCTATAAACACTGTGTAAAAACGACATTTAAAAGGTTATACGCGACAATTTATGAAAAATGGTTATGAATAACGCTATTTTTTTCTTTACTTTAAATCTTCAATAAACCTGTATACATTCCCTTGATAACCTGGTAATTTCAAAACAAATAATTTATAATAAAAAAAACAAAAATGAAAATGCAGAAAAAAATTTCAGGCCGCAGGAAATTCCTTAGAAATTCTATGGGGATAATAGCCGGATTTAGTTTCGTTCCTGAATTTAGTGAATGCAGGAATTATGGTCCACCTGAAAACCTGAATATCATTGGCCCTTTAAAAGACTATTCACCGGAAATTGGAACATTTGTTTCCATGCTCAACTGGATGCGAAACAGTGTTATTAATGCCACTAAAGGTTTAACGCAACAGGAATTAGATTTTCTGAACGATGAAAAAGCTAATTCTATAGGAGCATTGCTCTTACACCTGGCTGCCACCGAGGTGGTATACCAGGATTTAACTTTTCATAATCTGAAAGATTTTAGTGATGAAAATAAAAAGAAATGGGGTGTCGCTATGGATCTTGGTGACGAAGGGCGAAAACAAATAAAAGGTAATAACCTTGATTATTATCTTACTAATTTGAAAGAAGTGCGTGAAGCGACCCTGGCTGAATTTAAAAAAAGGGATGATAAATGGCTGGCAGAAGTTGATCCTTCTTTTTTTGGAAACCAGCCTACCAATAATTATTGCAAATGGTTTCATGTTTGTGAGCATGAAGCAAATCACCGGGGCCAGATGACGGTGATAAGAAAAAGGCTTCCCGGAAGTAAACCTGGTGAATAACCCTGAATAAAGAATTTAGGAAATTGTAACTTATACCGATCATATACATTAAAAAGTTCACGTTTCTAATTTACCTTTATCACCCTGGCATATTTATTCAATATATTGGGGTCTGTATGTTTATCATCCGCCGGGAACTCACAGTTAATTTCCAGCCAATAAGTACCCCGTACCAACGCATCAAAAACAAATGTTTTGTCCCATTGTTTTATCAAAGACTTTCCAGCGGTAATTTTTCTCAAACTACCCCCCGCATAAACGGTGTCTGTATTACCATTGTAAAATTCAGTAATATATGCGGGACTGACGTTTATTTTGTCGCCCTTCTTCATAAATAACGTGTCCTGGCTCATTACATCCCGGTCGCCGGTTATCATGTTATCGATCCAATGGCCTGTTTTGACAGATCGCATCAATGCAGCATATACCGTATCCGCGATCTTATTTTTCGGAAATGCCTTTTGATCGCGGAATAGGAGGATACTTTCAAGTTCTGACTGCCAGTTTTCAATTGGCGGAGCGCAAAATATTTTTTCTCCATTTCCGCTGATCAGCATTCCTTTTATAATACATCCTAATTCGTAGGCATTATTAAATAATTCGATCCTTATAATATGTTCTCCCGCGGGTAACACCAGGTTGTAAAAATCCCCCGCATAAAAGGATGCATTGTAGCTAAAATTGAATAGCGCAGGTATGGAAACCAGGTTGGAGAGTTCGGGCTGCAGCTTTTTAATAAACCTGTTAATATCGGGATTTTTGTGATTCAGAATGATCCAGGTGCTATCGATGTATAAATAGGCCATATTATCGTACAGCATTTTTACCATCAATTTCAATTTTGACGGTGCAATTGTTGTAAACCTTTTTGTAAAAACTATTGGCAGCCTGGTCGAGGTATTGATCACAGTTCTTTTATCCGGTAAAATCATCCAGTCGCAGTTTTTAAAATAGGAACTGTCTGCAGTATACCGGTCCATCTCCCATGAAGGAAATGGCTTTGTGTAGTAAGCCTGGACAGGATAATGCATGCCGGGTAAAGCCGGGCCACTTACAATTTGCCAATCATCTTTTTCCTTGAGCGAATTTAAAAGTATTGCTGAACTGGCCTCTTTGCAGTTAGCTGGTTTTCCGGTTGTGTCTATGCCTGCTCCTGTTTTGACATCCTTATGATCTGCCAACTGTGCCTTACAAAAAAAGCTGCAATGAAGTGAAAAGAATATTTTGAGCAATGCAATTCCAGCTGATCTCATTATTTGTTGATGTGTAAATTTTCAGGAAATTACGACTTTGCCGCGTAACCGTTATTGTTTGATGTAAAATCATTATGATTATTGCGCAATAGAACGGTATTTTCAAGGGCCGGGGGTAATTTGCTGAAAAAAAGCAGGTAAGGGGTTACACGCCTGCGGTAAGGAAATGCTGCGGAAATAATGAATGCTGAAAGCCGAACAATTTTTTTAAAGAACTGTTTGAGAATTGGAATGGCCGTTTGATAAGAAATCACCGCTCATCCTGTGATGCAACGAACGACCCGCAAAAATGATCTATTTTGAAAACATTCAACAATGAAATTTATCTCCTTTATATTAGTAATGGTATGTATGCTACTTCAAATTTCTGTAAAATGCCAGGAAGACTGGACCCTGCGAAAAGACAAAAACGGTATTAAAGTATTTTCCCGGAAAACGAAAAATTTTAAGATCAATGAATTAAAAGTTGAATGCTTGTTTGAAGGCAGGTTATCGCAACTGGCAGCTGTATTATTTGATGTGAATAAACAATATCAATGGGTATATAAAACAACCAAATCACAGTTGCTTAAACAAATTAGTGAAGCGGATGTTTTTTTCTATACCGAAATTGAATGTCCCTGGCCATATGACAACCGCGACCTGGTTGTACACATGAATATGAAACAAAATCCTGGAAATAAGGTAATGACCATTGAAGCTAAAAATGTAAATGAATATTTACCGGAAAAAAAAGATATCGTGAGGGTTAAATATTCGAATGCAACCTGGACGGTTACACCTATCAACACCAGGCAATTCAGAATTGATTATAGAATTCAAATCGACCTGGGCGACGGGGTACCTGCCTGGCTCCTGAACTTATTTTCCACCAATGGCCCTTACGAATCATTTTCAAATCTGAAAGAAAAAATAAAGCTTCCTCAATATGCACACTCAAAATTTCCTTTTCTTTTAGATTGAAAACTGTATAAACCACCATGGAAGCATCACACCCCCCAACATATAACGAAAAGGAGATCATTTTTGAAGGGTTCCAATTTGAAGCGTTAACACATTCTTTTATTTTAGCGAACAGCCGTGCTATGCCGGATAGCAGCGATAACCGTTTCTTTACCGTGCACCCGGATATGATCAAACTCAATACAGGTGCGTTTACCAACCCAGGTGGCGGCGTGGTTTTTCCTTCAGTGCTTGTACAATACCGCGAGGGGGCATTAGTCATGCACTGCGAATGTAACCAACCCGCAAAAAAATTATGCGAACACCAGGCACAGGTGTTATACAATATCATGGAGCGGCCCGACCTGCGCATTTTTTTTGATGCCGGTTTGCGCCACGAAAAAATAAGAGCTTTTGCCACCAGTTATGGCCTTGAAAATGTATCCAACCCGGACGAGCATTTTGAACTTAGCTGGACCAACAGGGTGGTGAGCATTACTCCCTTGCTTTTATCCTTAATTTCAGTGAGCGGGGCCACCATGCAACAGTTGGCTGGTGAACTGCTCCCACAAAACGAGTCGCCTGCATTAATCCTTACAAAAGAGGGGGCTGCTATAGTGCTCGTGTTTAGTCAGCACAAATATTACAAACACTTACAGGTAGGCCTATACGAAGCCGTGATGGGTGCAGGTGGTAAACTGAAAAATCCGCTGGTACTACTTGATCCGTCGGAACTTGCCTGGAAATCCAGTGATGTGTCTGAAGTAAAATTTTATACCGGGGTTTCCGGCTTTTTAAATAATCACAACAAAGCGCCAACGTCAGCCGACCTGAAGTCGTTAAGGGCTGTTGTGAATAACCCGGCAGGAATAGCTGTTTATTATCATAACCCGTCGGTATCCGAAAATATAGTTGCAGCCAGCCTGGTACCGGTTAAGCTAAGCATCCTGCAAACCGGGTTAATACTGCAGGTGTATTTGAAAGAATCCTTTTATGAGATCACCGGGCAACTGGTGATTGGTGATAAAACCTACCCTCTGAATAACCTTCCCGCAAAGTACGGATATTTTATGTTGACCGATAATGCATTACACCTGATGGGAACCATGGACATGGTAAGGGTGACCAATTACTTTAAAAAGCACAATAATATCATACGCATTCATCAGTCGAAATTTGAGGAATTCAGAAAGACTATTTTATTGGGGCTGGAAGATAAGGTGAGCATCAATTATGCATGGCTGGCAGCCGCAACCAAAGAACAACTGGAAGAAAATGGTTTTGACACGCCACCGCAACGGCTGATCTATCTATCAGATGCAGGTCAATATGTAACGATCAGCCCGGTAATGCGCTATGGCGAGGTGGAAGTAGGTGTATTGAGCAAACGGCAACTCTATGCAAGGGATCAAAAGGACAAAGCATTTATTGTTGACCGTGATGATGTGGCAGAAGCAGGCTTTACCACCCTGTTGCTGAAGCAGCATCCCGATTTCGGGGAGCAGCTATACCAGGAAGCTTTTTATTTAACCAAAAAACAATTCCTGTCCGGGGACTGGTTTTTGGATGCGTTTGACGAATGGCGGGAGCATAACATAAAAATACTTGGATTCAGGGAAATTGAAAATAACCGGCTCAATGCCTATAAGGGTAAGGTAACGGTAAGGGTTACCAGCGGATTGGATTGGTTTGATACGGACCTGGAGGTGCGCTATGGGAAACAAAAGGCAAGCTTAAAACAATTGCATAAAGCGTTGAAAAACGGCAGCAGGTATGTGCAGCTGGATGATGACACGCTGGGCTTGTTGCCCATTGAATGGATCAAAAAAATAGCTGCCTATTTTGAGGCAGGTGATATTGTCAATGATCATATCCGCACACCCCGGATCAACTTTTCTGCGGTATTGTCATCGTATGAAAAAGAAATGGTCTCCGTGGAAGTACGGGAACAACTGGAAGTGTACAGCAGGAGGCTCGCGGATTTTGAATCGATTGAAATGGTGAACTCACCCGAAGGGCTAAACGCAGTGTTGCGCCCCTATCAGCAACAGGGTTTGAACTGGTTGAATTTCCTGGATGATTTTGGCTTTGGCGGTTGCCTTGCGGATGATATGGGTTTAGGCAAAACGATCCAGGTGATCTCATTCCTATTATTGCTGCAAAACAAGCATGGGCGCCAAACACACCTGGTGGTGGTACCCAGCTCGCTTATTTTTAACTGGGAAGCGGAACTGGAAAAATTTTCTCCGTCTATGAAAGTATTTACGATCAATGGGAATAACCGCGTAAAGAGCAATCGTGACTTTCCTGAATATGATGTGGTGCTCACCAGTTATGGCATGCTGGTTTCGAATATCCATTTCATGAAGAGATTCCGTTTTAATTATATTTTTTTGGATGAATCACAGGCAATAAAAAACCCGGATTCGCAGCGGTACAAAGCCGTCTGCATGTTGCAATCAAAAAACAGGATCGTATTGACAGGTACGCCGGTCGAGAATAATACTTTTGACCTGTTTGGGCAGTTGTCTTTTGCCTGCCCGGGATTGCTGGGCAACCGGCAATATTTTAAAGACATCTACTCACAGCCCATCGATAAATTTGGTGATAGCAGGCGGGCGGTGGAGCTCCAAAAAAAGATCAGCCCATTCATTTTACGTCGAACTAAAAAACAGGTGGCCGCCGAATTGCCGGAGAAAACAGAAATGATCATTTACTGCGAAATGGGAACCGAACAACGAAAAGTATATGATGCATATGAAAAAGAATTCCGTAATTACCTGCTGCATCAACCGGAGGAAGACCTGCCCCGGGACAGTATGCATGTATTGCAGGGCCTTACCAGGCTGCGGCAGATATGCAATTCGCCTGCCTTGCTGAAGGACCAGCCTTATTACGGTGACGCCTCCGCGAAAATAGATGTATTGATCGGGCAGATCGAAAGCAAGCATAAGGAACATAAGATCCTTGTTTTTTCACAATTTGTTTCAATGCTTGACCTCGTGCGCAGTGAACTGGCGGCAAAATATATTCCTTTTGAATATCTCACGGGGCAAACAAAGGACCGCGCTGCTGTGGTAGGCGCCTTCCAGGGAAATGAGGAGATCAGGGTGTTCCTGGTTAGTTTGAAAGCGGGTGGTGTGGGATTGAATTTGACAGAAGCAGATTATGTTTACCTCGTTGACCCATGGTGGAATCCCGCAGTGGAGAACCAGGCAATTGACCGCTGTCACCGGATAGGGCAGCAGAGGCATGTAGTGGCGGTAAGATTGATCTGCCCGGATACGATTGAAGAGAAGATCATGAAACTGCAGGCTTCCAAAAGGGAGCTGGTAAATGAACTGGTAAAAACGGATATGAATGTTCTGAAGCGATTAACAAAGGAAGACCTGGTGGGATTGCTGAGCCATCAGCCACGGACCTAAGTTTTGTCTTTTAATTATAATTACTGTAACATTTTTACAAACCCCGAAAAGGGTTAAAGGTGAATAACCAAAGGTGAAACCTATGGTTAATGAACCCGGCAAAAAAATACACCATGCGCAAAAAGTGATGTTAGTCATTAGCTTAGTGATAGTGAGCCCCCAGCTTGCACCCAATGGCAAAAAACTACCGCGATGAATAACAGAAGGTCTGGATGCAATACAAAAAATCAGGCATTAAAAAATCAGCATCATACATCATTTACCTTATCTTGTATGCAATTATAAACGCTACAAATCGCTGTATTGAGATATTTATTATTCCTTCCTCTTTCTTTATTAAGCTTGCTAGTAAAGTCGCAGAAAATAAACAGCGCCTATCAATTGCATATTCATAAAGCGTCTTCCGCAATTCACATCGACGGTGAGATGAATGAACCGGCCTGGCAGGACACGGATGCAGCCGATAATTTTAATATGGTGCTGCCAATGGATACCAGCCATGCAAAAGTAAAAACTGAAGTGCGCATGACCTATGACGCAGAAAATATTTATATTATTGCTATTTGTTATCTTAACCATCCGGGCTCCTATATGGTTGAATCTTTAAGAAGAGATTTTTCATTTGTAAAAAACGATAATTTTATTTTTTTCATTGACCCCTTTGATGATCGTACCAACGGTTTTACATTCGGCGCAAACGCGGCAGGCGCCCAATGGGATGGTACTTTGTATAGTGGTGGCAGCGCCGATCTTAGCTGGGACAATAAATGGGTATCCGTTGTAAAAAATTATCCCGACAAGTGGATATTCGAGGCTGCAATTCCTTTTAAATCCATCCGTTATAAAAAAGGGATCACCAACTGGGGCATCAATTTTAGCAGGCTGGATATTAAGGTAGCTGAAAAATCAAGCTGGACGCCTGTTCCAAGGCAATTTCCCACAGCCGCCCTTGCATATACCGGTACCCTGGTATGGGATATACCGCCCCCGGATGCAGGTGCTAATATTTCTTTGATTCCGTATGCACTCGGTGGACTCACAAAAGATTTTGACAATAAAACCACAAAATACCGGAAAGATATTGGCGGCGACGCCAAGATCGCCGTCACTTCATCGCTTAACCTTGACCTGACCGTGAACCCTGATTTTTCGCAGGTAGAGGTAGATAAGCAAATTACCAATCTAAGCCGTTTTGAATTATTCTTCCCGGAGAAAAGACAATTTTTTTTAGAGAATGCGGACCTGTTTGCAAATTTTGGATACGCTACGATCCGCCCTTTTTTTTCCCGCCGGATCGGCCTGGGGGTACCTATCAATTATGGAGCAAGACTTAGCGGCAGCCTTGATAAGAACTGGCGCATAGGCGTAATGGATATGCAAACAAAAAATGTTGGTGAAACCGGGTTGCCTGCACAAAACTTTGCCGTAATTGCTTTGCAGCGCCGTGTGTTTGCACGTTCCAATATCCGGTTCATGTTTATAAACAAACAATCCGTGAACTACCTGCCAGGTAAGGATACCACTAAACCATCCTATTCAAAATATAACCGCAACCTGGGGCTGGAATATAATCTTGCATCGGTCAATAATGCATTTACGGGAAAAGTGATGGTAATAAAATCTTTTAGTCCGGGTAAGGCACCAGGCGAATTTGTGCATGCCGCCAACCTGCAATACCTCGTTAAAAAATGGACCATCGCATGGCAGCATGAATACGTAGGACAAAATTTCAATGCTGAAGTTGGTTATGTGCCCCGCAATAATTATATCAAAATAAATCCGCAGGCCGGCCATTTATTTTTTCCCAAAAAAGGGATTGTTTTAAGTCATGGCCCATACCTGAATTCAACTTATTTTTTCAACAGGGATTTTCACCAGACTGATAATGAAACCATTCTTTTGTACAAGCTTAATTTTCTTAACCAGGCCGTTTTTGATGCCTGGGCCGGACACGATTATGTGGAGTTGCTACAACCGTTCGATCCTACCAACAATCGAAAAGACACCCTGGCGAGAGGTACTCAGCACAGGTGGAACGCATGGGGTATCGATTATATTTCAAAGCCTCAAACACTTTTTACCTGGACCTTCTCCAGCAGGTATGGCGGTTACTATGCAAATGGCAGCCAACTCAATCTTACGGCAAACCTGGGCTATCGCTTTCAGCCTTTTGTAAATATCACCATCAGCGCCAGTTATAATCATATCGACCTGCGGCAACCATGGGGGCTCACCGATTTCTGGCTTATCGGGCCGCGCTTTGACCTTACGCTAACCAACAAATTATTCTTTACTGCATTTGTGCAATACAACAACCAGCAAAAAAATATCAACCTCAATACAAGGTTTCAATGGCGCTACAAGCCCGCAAGCGATTTCTATATTGTGTACACCGACAATTATTACACTGCACCACTGTATGTGCGCAACCGCGCGCTTGTGCTGAAGTTTACTTATTGGTGGAACTACTAAGAGTTGAGTACTGAGTACTAAGTATTTATATTCAGTACTTAGACAGGGGCGTAAAACTTAATTCGTACAAATAAATGGTGGTATAATCGGATTAATTCAATTATTACTTTAAATTTGCGGTTCAATAAAATTGCCTGATAGTGTAACGGTAGCACATCAGATTCTGATTCTGCTAGTCTTGGTTCGAATCCAGGTCAGGTAACCAAAGTGGACAAATCGAGAAATTGACTCGGCTTGTCCATTTTAGTTTGGCCAAAAACCTTATCCAGAGTGGAGATTGGCTCAAAAGCATCGCAAAGCCTGGCAGTTCGATATTGAAATTCGACAAAGGCGAATTTTTTAGGATAGTATTTCGAATCGTCTTGTTTTTTGGCTGACTATGAAATCAAATCATGTTCAGTTTTCGTGGTAATACTCAATACTTATACACTTTAAATCTAACGATGCTATAATTGCCATTAGATGATGTTGAAAATTTGAATAGGGCCGAGAAGCCCTTATTAAAGCCAAATCCATAATCACCCCCGCCTGTGCCTTCGTCTCCATTCAATCGTCTTCTTGTTTTCCATTTGCCGTTTACAAATGAACCGTCATCCGAATATTCCACATCTATTTTTATTTTGTTTGCTTCGTTTTTTGTTGGCGTGAATGATAAAGTGAAATCTTTACCCACAATCAGAAATTCATCCGGCCCTGTGGCAAATACAATTCCTCCTGCTGAAGTAACTTTATTATCAGAAGATAAAAGACCTGCCACGATTCCTCCGGCTGGTCCGGAACTGGGTAAATTGAGATTGGCTTTAACCTGGTACCCGTTTAATTCAAAGCTTTGAGATTTATCCGTTGTGTCCAGGTAGATACCTGCCATGGTGCCTTTTCCCTGGTGTTGCAAAATCAAATCACTTACCTGTGATAATGCTGCATAGCTTTTGGTAATAGGATCTTCCTGTGGTGTTGTTTCATCAATGCCAAAAGGAGCAAAACATATTGCGTCATGCCGGCCAAAAACCCAAAAAGCTAAGCTGGCAGAAGCAGCGCCTGGTCTGAATTCAGGGATAAATACAGGATTGCCTGTCCGGTGATATTGCTCGATGGTGTAACGGGCTTCCGGTATGGGAACATAAATATCCGGCGCAATAAAATCAATCGCTGGCGCAGTAGCTTTCCAGATATCAAGAGTATGCGGCACAGGTCCTCCGCTTGGATATTTACCGGGTGAACCAAAACCCGATTGTTTTATCCAGGCATTTACATACATGGGTATTGGATAGGCTTCTTTACCCGCCGCGGCTACCCGGCCAATATATTTTGAATAATGATAAACAGTAAACAACTCTTCCGGCAAATAAGAAAGTGCTTTCCAATGCTCTTTATCCAACATACTTTTTCCAAAAACGTCTTCCCAGCTTCCGGTAGTTTTGTAACCATTGGCTTTCCATGCGCTGTCCAATTCAGGCTGCAAGGTGTTTTTATTTGCCGTTAAATATTGCATCAGATCAGCGGGAACACCCTGTTCGTAAGCTTTACGGCCCTGATCATTGTAATCAAGTGGCTCATAAAATAAGCCCACTTCATTTTCCACCTGCGCCATAATTACCGTTTGATATTTTTCATCTGCCTGGCGAATGTGTTGCAACAATATTTTGAAAGCTTTGGCATCAGCCTTCATAGCAGCATCGCTTAAAGCAGAAAGTATTGCAAAGGGTTCACCCTGCTTATTTTTTACCCTGGCATATTTTTCCGGATTGGTTTTAACCCACCCCGGAGCATACATTGAATAGCCATTTTTCCAGGAAGCAAACCAGAGGATGCACAAATGAAGCTGTTGTTTCCTGGCACCGTAAATCATACTGTCAACAAGAGAAAAATCAAACTTACCTTCCTGTGGTTCCAACAACTCCCAGTAAACAGGTGCCATTACAGTGTTTACATTTTTCAACTTCATTTGTTGCCATACAGGTCGCATATAGTCAGCGCCCGAAGTACTTGAATTATGCAACTCTCCGCCCAATACTAACAAAGGTTTACCCTTTACAATCAACCGGGTAATATTGCCCTTTTTTTCAAGGTGTGGGATAGCAATTTTTTGTGCAAACAGCGATGTTGCAATTATTAAAATACCACTGATGGCATAAACCTTTTTCATGTTGTTTTTTTTTGACTTCTATCATACCACCATATAAAATTTATTTATTGGTGACAATTAATAAAAATTTGTATCCGCCCTTCAGTCGCTATCTTGTAAAACTTTGTTCTTCCAATTTAAAAAAGAAATTACAATTTGCCAATGGATCTCCACATGGCAGTCTCCTCATTGTAACGATTATTTATCACTTCTAATTTACTGTCAATCCTCATAGTTGGCCTGTCTTTTAAATTATAGGCCGGCCAGGCTGGTCCTCCTTTAGCTGAAGGTTTACCTGTTTTCGCAAAGCTTGTCCATAGTTCTGCAAAGTTGTGTGATGCAGCAAAACGTTCCGGCTTGCCGCCACCTAAAAAACCTGCCTTTGATCCGGGAATTTCGTTGTTGAATTTAAAAGTAATATCCATCGCATGCGGGGTTCCAAAAGGATAGTCAGTTCCCGGAACTTTTGCTTCTGACTTATAACCAAAATTGTATAAATAAACCGGTGCGCCCTGTTGTTGTAATTTTCTTTCGGCTATTTTAATAGAGCCCAGGCCCATCATATTAATTGATTCTATGGCTACCCAAATATCCGATGCAGTTGCAGTGGGTCTTGTTTGCCGGTAAGTATCAATAATTTTTTGGGTATTGTTGCCGAATTGCGCTTCCAATTTTGCCGGCAGCGCTTCAAAAGTAAAATCACTTTTTAGTGCAGCGGTATCCTGGAATGCCATGGCAAAAAAAGTGTATTCATCTTCGTTCCATCCCGTAATTAGCGGCTTGTTAATAGAAATACCTGGCGCTGCGGGATCGAAAGGATGGTGCGGAAGTGCTACACCGTCCACCACTGGTGAAAATGAATTTGGCACAAAACCTACGGTGCCGTTTTTCTTTGCGTAGTCCGACTGCGCCATTAAGTTTGATATCTTACCTTGAATATTCAATAAATCTGCTGCTGGTGTTTCGAGTAATTTTCTCCAGTCTTTAGGAGCTATATTTAATTCCCGCAGGGTTATAGTGGTCATTTCCGAAGCCGCTTCTTTGGGTACCATGCGAACACCCGGACCACTTTCGATAGAGGCCTTGTTGAAGTAGGGAGCGGCCGCGGGCATAGCATATAAACAAGATGTTTTAGCTCCGCCGCCCGATTCTCCAAAAATCATTACGTTGTTTGGATCGCCCCCAAAAGCAGCAATATTTTTATTCACCCATGCCAGGCCTGCCGCAATGTCGAGCATGCCCATATTACCTGAACCTGCATATTCGCTTCCAGCTATTTCATCAAGATACAGGTAACCCATTATGCCCAATCTATGGTTTGTTTCCACTACCACTACATCAAAGAAGCGGGCAAGATTTGAACCATCCTGGTCAACTGCGCCACCGGAGCCACCCACAAAACCTCCGCCGTGATTGTAAAACATCACCGGCCGTTTTTTATTGTCATTCGCAGGCGTCCACACATTTAAGAAAAGGCAATCTTCATTTGGTTTTGGCTCATTGATCCCTCGTGTTCCATTGAGCGGTTGAATGGCAGGAGCACCCAATTGTAAAGCCTCCCGTGCACCTGTCCATGGCGCTAAAGGAGCAGGTCTTTTAAAGCGTCTATCACCTGAAATTTTCCCGGCGTAAGGAATTCCTTTAAATATATTTACGCCTTCATTTCTAATTCCTTTAATGCGGCCGTGCGTTGTTTCTGTCTCCACATAGTCATCACCACGCAATGCGGAAGGATAGACAAATCCGGGAATAGTAAATGCAGCAGTTGCCAATGACATCCTGCTTAAAAATGTTCTGCGGTTGGTTTTCATTTTTTACTTTTTAATAATGATAAATTGCCCAGTTTTTTTAAGCGGTATTAATTTGTTCGATTTTGAAGCACCATCCCAATGCGCTGCCAGTTTTCCATTTTCTATGCGAAACATGTCCATTTCCCCCAGTCCATCTTTTAATACAGTTGCTGCTTTTGCCTCATCAAAACCCCTTTATCGTCCAATATTTAAAACTTTTGAATCCATAAACTTGTGATCGCATCATTTTTTCATCAAGGGTCATTCTCGTCTCCAGGTTTTTTACTCTTACCCCCGGAGAAAGATTTTTATTTTTGTTTGCTGGTTGTTGAGCTAAAGTGAACGAACCCGCCATTTGCAGCAGTACTGCAGGAAGAGGCCATTTTTTCATTATGAATTAATTTACATTGCAGACTTTATTAACCTGGTTTTCTATAAACTAAATTTATTTACACCTCCTTTTAATGGCATTGTCTTTCCTTTCCATAAAAAAGTCCCGGTTACGGCAGCAGGCAATTCTATTTGAACAGTCCACTTATTATTTGCAGCTTTATAATCTACAGATATGTTGCCTTTTGGATGCGGAATAGTTCCGCCGATATTTGTAATAACACCCAGGTGAGGTTCAATTTTTACTTTAGCAAATCCCGGAGCATCGCTGTCTATTCCAAGTATGGTTCTGAAAAATTCAATATTCGGGCTGGCTCCCCAGGCATGGCAATCAGACCTGGTGGTTGCTACATCTGAGGTTTCAGCCCATGTAGTTAAACCCATTTGTATATTTTCCCGCCATTTATCCAGCCATTTCAAATAGTCATTACCTAAACCTGCTTTTATTAAAGCCTGGTGCAGATAATATTTAAAATAGATAGAAGCAGGCGCTAAATTTTGGTTGTTCAGCAATTGCTGCGAAATCTCCTGCAGATCTGATTTGTCGACTACACCAGTTAGTATTGCCAGGGCATTTGCATGTTGTGAAAAAACATCTTTTTCTTCCCTGTCGGCAAATATCCTTTTCTCTTTATCCCAATATTTATCAATAATTGTTTTCTTTAACTGATTGATTGATTTTTGGTATTCGGCTGCCATTGCAGGCATTCCCGATTTTGTTTCCAGATCGGCCGCTAATTGGTAAGCCCACAACAATTGCAAATCCAGTATGGCCGACGTTCCGTCCGCCCCCATTGGGCCAACTCCAAACTTCCATTCTTTATTATCAACCCAATCTGTAAACATCCATTGCGGCACATTTTTTAATGAGCCGTCTGCCTGCTGATAATTTTTAAAATAGCCGAGAATTTCTCTTGTTCCGCTAATTTTATTTTTCACAAATGCAGCATCCGAACCATAACGGCTGTAATCATGCAACATGCCAATGTACCACAATGAAAAGGTGGGAATATACTGCGGCGTATAGGAAGGATGGCGGCTTAGTGTAACGCCTTCCGGTTGCCTTGAAAAGTCCATCAGGTTGAGGGCATTTTTAACCATGCGTTCATCACTGGTGTTGTACAATGTAACCAACGCCTGGATGCGCGAATCGCCTATGTATTGCAACTGCTCGTAATAGGGGCAATCCATATAGGTTTCAGTGGCACAAAGACGTGCCGTACGCCAACCAATATCAAGCATTTTATTGATCTCTTCATCAGCATTTGAAGCCGATGCTTTCAGGTTAAAGGGGTAGCCGGTAAAGGTTCCATAAAAATCTTTTATAAGTAATGGCTCGTTGTGTGTAACAATCCTTAGCTGCACATACCGGTAAGTACGAAATGTTAAAGAAGTAAATTGCTGATCACTTGTTCCGTCTGAAATAATACTATCTGTACGACCAATAAATTGCATGCCTTTCGTATCATTTCTATTTCCTTTGGCAGGAAATTTTGTATACATCGCTTCTGCGTAGCTGATACTGACCGAAGCATTTTTTCCGGCGCCAAAAAGCAGGTTGGGATAGGCATTCGTTAAATGTGCCTGGTCTAAAATAATAGTAACTGCAGTTGCTGCCGGAATGGTAAATTCTTTTTGCTGAGCTGGAAACTCAGCCGGTACATTAAATGCTACTGATACCTCACTAAGTTTCGCCAGCCGCTCATCCTTTAACTCCATTTGTGGTATGCCGGATGGCACCAGCATCCAGCCATTGGCGGTACCAAATGGCCCTAAAATTGTTTTTGGCAGACCATTAAATATTTGCTTCGCTTTTTGCCAGTTGCCGTCATCAAAACTTTCGCTTTGCCATAATTTGGGATGCAGGGCCATATTACGAATTTCACCGGCACCGGCAACATAATATGTTTGAGCATTAAATCTTACCGGTGCGTAACTATTATCCGGTACACATTTCCAGCTTTCATTGGTATTGGCAACAGATTCGTTACCAGTAGCTCCCTGCAGAATGAACCCAGTTCTAAAACTAATCTGGGCTTCGGGTTTGTATTCCCCTTCGTTCCAAACCTGTGCCGCTACAATATTTTTACCGGCTTTCAAATAGGGCGCAATATCCACTGTCTCAAAATTCCAATGACTTAAATCTCCCCGGGCCGGACCGATTGAAACCTGTTTTTCATTCACAAATAATTTATACCGGTTATCTGCCGAAACGTGAATGATAAATTTACCGGGCCTGGTGTTTAAATCAATTGTTTTGCGAAACAAATACACACCATAACCATCCGATGCTGCACCTGGAACGGTAATCCAAAATGCCGGCCAGATTTTTTGCAGGATAGCCTGGTCAATGGTTTGCGCTTCTTTTACAAACCCAGAGACTGCTTTATTTTGTGCAAACAAAACATTGGCACATAATAACAATAACAGCCAGGAAAACCGAAGGCTAAGCGCCCTGCAAAAATGTTTTCTTTTCATAACAGGGAATTAAATACTTTACAAGTATAGGGCTTTTTTTTCAATCAGTAATTTTTACTGATTGAATATTTTTGACATAATATAAAAAAATAAATATTAGAGCCCGCCCTGCCTGTAATAAGTATTTTTTACTGATTGAAATATAAAAGGTTTATAAAGCCTCCTATTTCTAATATTTGTTTACATTCGTAATATGCAAGAAAAACCATCCTACTTTTCCGGCTCGGCCCAGTTACCGTTAAATTGCCTGTCACATATCTCTGTAGACTGTGTTATACTGGGTTATCACGATAAGCAAATGAAAATACTTTGTAATGAAATCAAAGACATGCCGCGTTTGAAACTACCAGGTGGTTTTGTTGAAAGACATGAAAATGTAGATGATGCAGCTTACAGGATACTTGAAGAAAGAACAGGCTTAAAAGGTGTTTTTCTCAAACAATTCAAGACTTATGGTAATGCAAACCGCACAGCAGGACAAGCGGGCAATATGAAACATTTACTTGAAAAACAAAAGGTAGATATTGCAACTATTAACTGGATATTGGACAGGTTTATCTCAGTGGCATACTATGCCCTTACAGAATTCAGTAAGGTAACCCTCAAAAATAGTTTCACTGACGGGGAAAGCAGATGGTGTGATGTACATGATATTCCCCCATTGGCAATTGACCATGAAGATATGGTGAGGGATGCACTAAAAATTTTACAGTTGCAAATACATAACGAGCCCATTGGATATAACTTATTACCCCAAAAATTTACTATTCCTGAGCTACAGGCTTTATATGAAGCAATACTGGATAAAAAATTGGACCAGAGAAATTTCACAAAGAAATTAATGGCGCTTGATATCATTAAAAAGCTGGATCAAAAAAAGTATATAGGTGCACACCGTTCCCCATCCTTATATAAATTCAATAAACGCAATTATGATAAAGCCATTCAAAATGGAGTTGCGCTGGCCTTATAGCAATTTTCTATTTATAAGAAAACTGGTAAATTCTTAAATTAACTTTACGGTATGCAAGCTAAAAAACACCCGTCTGGTTTCTGCGTTCAATAACGAACTAAAGCTAAAGAGTTTTAACGTGTTCCAAATTGAAAGTGATAGAAGCGCAACCCGAATCTATAGCAGAAAAGATTTTTATAAAATTTGTCTTACTACCGGCAAAAGCATCATACACTATGCAGACAGAAGTTTTGAGGCGGATGGCACAGTATTATTTTTCGGTAATCCTCATATTCCCTATTCCTGGGAATCGATTTCGAGCGCTTATACCGGATACACCTGCCTTTTTTCAGACGACTTTATAAAATTGGCGGAACGCTCTGAAAGCCTGCAACAGTCGCCTTTATTTAAAATTGGCTGACCGCCCATCCTGAATATAACTGAAGAACAACGGATTTTTTTAAATGGCATTTTTAAAAAAATGATGGAAGAGCAGCAAACAGACTATGCCTATAAAGATGACCTGATCCGCAATTATATTAACTGGATTATTCATGAATCATTAAAATTGCAGCCATCTGAAAACTATAACCTGCACAAAAATGCATCATCAAGAATTACATCCGTATTTCTGGAATTGCCGGAAAGGCAATTTCCTGTTGAAAATACCGATAGTCCGCTTCAGTTAAAAGCAGCGCAGGATTTTTCAAAAAGTTTAAATTTGCATGTAAATTCGCTCAACCGGGCGGTGAAAGCAGTGACCGGAAAACCAACCACAGCGCATATTAGCGCACGAATTATTTCCGAAGCAAGATCCCCGTTGCAACATACCGATTGGACCATCGCTGATATTGCTTACGCACCTGGCTTTGAATATCCTTCCTATTTCAACAACTACTTTAAACGGATGACAGGCACCCATCCGAAGTCGCGGAGAGTGGCGGAGGTTTGAAACTCTTAATCATTCGTTTGATTTTCGTACCTGGTTTGGTATGCCTTTTGATAATTTTGATATTATTAAAAGAATCATCGCATTAAGAGATGGCACAAAGCAACGACCCCCACAAAGATATTTTTAACAGGATGAATGCCGGCGAATTATTCCGGCTGGATGATCCTGAATATCCAAAGGTGCACGCCATTGTTAACCGCACAATTGAATTGTCTGCTGCGCTGAATACCGCTACTAATGTTCATGATACACGAAACCGCCCGGGGGAAATAACCGGGCAATTAATTGATGCCAGCACTACCATCTTTACAACTTTTCATACAAATTTTGGCCGGTTCATTTACATTGGTAACAATGTATTTATCAATCACGGCTGTAGTTTTTTAGACATGGGTGGCATTACCATTGAAAATGATGTATTGATTGATCCGAAAGTGAGCCTCATCACCGAAAATCATCCGCTGGATCCTGCCAACAGAAAGGAATTAATAGCTAACCCGATTGTGATAAAAAGGAATGCCTGGATTGGAGCCGGAGCTATTATTTTACCTGGTGTTACCGTTGGCGAAAATGCGGTGGTGGCCGCCGGTGCAGTGGTGTTAAAAGATGTGGAAGTGAACACCTTTGTTGGGGGTGTTCCGGCAAAATTTATTAAACGGCTAAATGAGTAAAAAAATGTCAACGATCATCCGTACAATCGCAACATTTTTCCTGGTTGGAATTATTTTATCCTTTACAAATTGTACAAACAAAAAACTGTAAATAATATGGAAGCGACCAATCAAACATCCATTTTTCCTACCGGTGATAAGTTATCAAACGATTGGTTTACCGGCGATGCATTCTTAACGCCTTTGGTTGCCAAAGATAATAATAACGATTTCTCTGCGGGGGCTGTCAGCTTTACGCCGGGGGCAAGAACCAATTGGCATACACATCCCAAAGGACAGGTTTTAATTGTTATTGAAGGCAACGGCTATTACCAGGAAAAGGGTAAGGCTGCACAACAGATAAAGAAAGGTGATGTAATTAATATTCCTGAAAATGCTGAGCATTGGCACGGAGCATCAGCTACCGGTAAAATGGTTCATATAGCCATTACAAATTATAAAAAAGATGTACAGGTAACTTGGTTACATCCTGTATCTGAGGAAGAATACAGTGAAGTAAACAAAGAATAATTATCAACAAATAAAACAACAACGAAGCATACAGCAATTACAATTATAGCATGCCTTTTGATATTAGGATGGGCTTGTACAAACAGAAAAGTAGAAGAAATGAAACCGATAAATCCGGCCGGTTATTAGGCCATAGGACTGAGCGATAAAATAACAAGGCTAAAGTTTAATGCTTTTCAAACCAATTTGAATAAGCATTATTAAATAATACAAGATGTCTACTACATTCAAATCGTATTTCAAAGAGAGATGCTTTTTGATTTTCAGATTATCTGTCCACAAAAGGAGGGATCAATAAATTAATTATTCGTGCTAAAAACTTGTGATTCGGCTGCATCGGGTAATATCCCGTTCATTTCAACCGGATGTTTATTTGAGTTCTTGCAGATGGCTACAAAGAAAATAAAAATCGCAATGGCGGTGGCTTCTATCATTCCCCGGGCAGTGAATCGCAACCGTGGCAGGTTCATTCAGTTATCTTGCCTGTTAAATAGTGTCTGCAAGAAAACTATAGAACGCCCATTGGACGGGAAGTTAGCCGATTTTTATCTGT
>JBDTVX010000043.1:0-20056 GCA_040007015.1 Ferruginibacter sp.
TCTCCATCTTTTTTTCAATCAATTCTTCACAATCCTTTTGGGAAAGCGTATCAAAATTATATGCCCGTGGTATATTAATGAACAGGTCGTTCCATTTTATGAACGGGCCAAAACGTCCCTTGCCTTTTGTGATGGGCTTTTCATCAAACCACCCAATGGGAGCGTCTTCTTTTTGCTTGGCATTAATGATTTGTATGGCCCTGTCAAGGTCAATCGTGGAAAGGTCCTCACCTTTTGGAATAGATACAAATTGCTCACCCCATTTTACATACGGACCGAACCGGCCAATATTTATACTTACCTCCAGGTTATCGTGCTCACCCAAACCAAGTGGTAATTTAAACAGTTCCAATGCATCCTCCAAACTGATCGTTTCAATACTTTGATTTGCTTTCAATTTTGCGAAGCGGGGTTTCTCTTCATCATTCTGTGAGCCAATCTGCACCATTGGCCCATAACGACCCATTCTTGCGGTGATCGGTTTGCCGCTTTCATCCACGCCCAGCACTCTTTCTCCAACAGCTCTTTCGGCGGTCTCCAGTGTATGTTCCACACCGGTATGGAAAGGGGTGTAAAAATCTCTCACCATTTCGCTCCATTGCATTTTACCTTCCGCAACTTCATCAAATTCTTTTTCAATTGTTGCAGTAAAAGAATAATCCATCACCCTGGTAAAATGCTGGTTTAAAAAATCCGTTACAACCAGGCCAAGATCGGTTGGAAACAATTTTGATTTTTCAGCGCCCGTATTTTCCTGCTCCATTATTTTCTCTATCACATCGTTCTTTAGTTTCAATACCCGGAAATTTCTCTTTACTCCTTCCTTGTCTTTTTTCTCTACATAATTTCTTTTTATGATGGTTGAAATAGTAGGAGCGTAGGTACTTGGTCTGCCAATGCCCAACTCTTCCAGTTTCTTTACCAGTGAAGCTTCTGTATATCTTGCGGAGTGTTTTGTAAACCTTTCAGTGGCGGTCATCTGGTTGAAGGAAAGTACCTGGCCCTCCGTTAAATTAGGCAGCCTGCTTTCGCTTTCCCCTTCGGTGGTTTCTTCCTCATCATCATCACTGCTTTCTATGTAAACTTTAAGAAACCCATCAAACTTCAATACCTCACCCGTTGCCGTTAGTTCCTGCCCGTTGGTACTGATATCAATTTTTGCAATTGTTTTTTCAAGCTCTGCATCGCTCATTTGCGATGCAATGGTACGCTTCCAGATCAGTTCATACAGCCTGCTCAGTTCCGGGTCATTTATCGAACGGTTTTCGATGTAGGTAGGGCGTATTGCTTCATGTGCCTCCTGCGCACTTTGATTTTTATTTTTATATTGGCGTACCTGCAGGTATTTATCACCATAGCTGCTTTTGATCTCGGCTTTAATACCATCCATGGCGGTTTCTCCAAGGCTTACACTATCCGTACGCATGTAGGTGATCTTCCCGCTTTCGTATAATTTTTGGGCTAGCAACATTGTTTTGCTTACGCCATATCCTAATTTGCGGCTCGCTTCCTGTTGTAGTGTGGAAGTAGTAAAAGGAGCTGCGGGTGTTCGCTTACCTGGTTTAACCTGTATGTCTTTAACAGTATATTTTGCACCAATACAGGACTGCAGGAATTTCTCCGCATCTTCAGACAGATCATATTTTCCGCCTTCTGCTTTGAAGTTTACAGAACGGTTATTGTTATCTGTTGCCGCTAAGGAAGCTTCTATTTTAAAACTGCCGGTAGCCGTAAACTGGTTGATCTCTCTTTCTTTTTCAGCGATTAATTTTACCGCTACACTTTGTACTCGGCCTGCGCTTAACCCGCCACTCATGCCGATCTTTCTCCACAATACCGGGCTCAGTTCGAAACCCACCAATCTGTCAACCACTCTCCTGGCTTGTTGTGCATTCACCAGGTTCATATCAATGACACGTGGATTTTTTACCGCTCTTTCTATAGCCGGCCTGGTGATCTCATGAAAAACAATTCGTTTGGTAGTTTTAGGATCCAGTCCCAATACTTCCGCCAAATGCCAGCTGATGCTTTCTCCTTCACGGTCCTCATCCGATGCCAGCCACACTTCATCACTTTTTTTTGCGATGCTTTTTAATTCTTTAACCACTCTTTCTTTTTCCGCGGGTACAATATAAGTGGGTTTAAAATTGTTGTTGATATCGATACCCATGTCATTTTTCTCCAGGTCACGGATATGCCCGAAACAACTTTTTACTTCAAAGTCTTTTCCTAAAATCCCTTCAATGGTTTTAGCTTTCGCAGGGGACTCTACAATTAACAGATTCTTCGCCATAATGAACAGTATATTTTTCGCCTGGTTCCAAAATAGGGGTTAGGGCAGATTATATTTTTAATATTTTTTATCATTGGGTTGCTCCAAAAAACCTTACTGGTATTGACTTGCACCGCATATATACTATAAATTTCACACACATTTCCGGGAGCAATCAGAAATGCAATATTACTTTAAAATTGAAAAATCAAAATAATTCTTACAAAACCAGTCAGCCACGGGGATACATTATAAAAAATCAAGCACCGCTTTTTTTACTGCGAAATCACCGTAGATTTTTCTGTGGCCAAGGCCTTTCGTTACAACGAAACGAATGTTGGGAAAATTTTCCCGCTTTACTTTTAAAGCATCTTCCAGTGGTGTAATGTCGTCATCTTCATCATGCAGCCAAAGCACTTTCGCTTTGATATTTCGCATGGCCCGCTTTATTGAAAACCATTCTGTTCTTTGCCCGCTTTTTTCAAAAATGATGTTGTCAAATTCCCGTCTTACCTCTTCATCTTTTAACTGCAGCATTTTAAATGCAGCGTCAACGGCGGTACTTGTTTCTGTAGCAGGAGCGATCAATGCGATCCTCGTATCTTCCGTATGAATTGTTTTTTCAATTGCCAGGCTTAATGCCATTCCGCCAAAAGAATGTGCCAGGAAACCCTTTACAGGGCCATACCGTTTTAATACTTCCTCAATCATCTGGCAATATTCTGCGGCATTTATCCTGGAGCCTTCGCTGCTGCCGTGGGCGGGGGCGTCAAACGCAAGTACCTCGTATCCTTTTGCAACCAGGGCAGAAATATATTGATGAAATTTATGTGCAGCTGAACCAAAGCCATGCAATATTAAAACTTTATGCTGTTGTTCATGGTTCCATCTGAATCCATTTACCTTTAATCCGTTGAGCTCAAAATGAAGCGGTTCTGCCTGTTCAAAAATGGTGGGTGTTCTTGCCCTCGATTTCATAAATGGGGTGCAAAATAAATCAAATGCTTTTTCCGCGGCCAGCCGTTTTGATACAGCGGTTATCATTTTAAATTTTGCACGGATGTAGCCAATTGCTATTTTTTGCTTTAATTTCATTTTACCAAAGATACAATTATGAGAGTAGTAATTATTGGAGCGGGAAACGTAGCGACTGTATTCGGACGGTTAATAAAAAAAGCAAACCACAGGATAATACAGGTTGTAAGCCGGAATATTAACCATGCACGATCGCTTGCAATTGAGTGTGGGTGCGCATTTGCAGATGATATAAAAATTGTGGATACTTCGGCTGATATTTATGTAGTGGCAATCGCGGATGCCGCTTTGAATGATATTCATGAATACCGCTTACCGAAAGATCAATTGATCGTACATACTGCAGGCGCTGTATCAAAGCATATTTTAAAAATGGTTTCCATTAATTATGGTGTAATGTATCCCCTGCAAAGTTTGCGTAAAGAGAATGTGGAACTACAGCAGGATATCCCGCTGCTCATTGATGGCAACACCGAAGAATCGATATTATCAATCGGGAAATTTGCGTCATCATTATCATCAATTATAGCCAGGGTAAATGATGAGCAACGTCTTAAATTACATGTAGCTGCCGTGATCGTTAATAATTTCACCAATCACCTGTATACACTTGCAGCCGGTTATTGCAGGGAAGAGGGGCTTGATTTTAAAATGCTGCAACCATTGATTGAAGAAACCGCCTTAAGACTCAGGCATCATCATCCGGGCGATATGCAGACAGGTCCTGCAGCCAGGAAAGACATAACTACATTGGAAAAGCATCTCGATATATTATCCAGGCATCCGGCGCTGAAGAAAATTTATATCGAAATGACGGCAAGTATTTTGGGTACCCCCGTCCCCTAAAGGGGAGTTCTACGAATATTCTAATGAAACGCCAACACCAGGGGGATATCTAAGAATATCCAAAGTAAGCACTGCAAAGCATTGCGTATACCAATATTCAACACTAATTCCTTTGGATTATTCTTCAACAATTTTAACGGGACAGGAACCTCCTTTGGGGGGCAGGGGGGCTGAACTTTTTCTTTATTTCCAAGGCCACACCACATCCGTTTGAACCTTGTATGGGTCCTTTGGTTTACCTTTTGAATCCACGGCGTCGCCTATATATATTTCATACGGAGCGCCCTTTGAAGTTTTTTTATGGGCCTTCAGCCAATCTCTTAATGCATCATAAGCCTGGGGTAATAAATCATAGGGGCCGTAAAAATGAGCCACTACCACGCTGTCGGGGGTTATTTGTTTTATATACATACCGGCTGGCAATTTGGATGGCTTTTTATCAACTGGTATCCCCGCCTCAAAAAAGTAAGGGGCCTTCTGGCTCTTGTACCACGCTACCGGTGCGCCGGTTGGTTTTAAATTATTTTTTTTAATGATGGCTCCCAGTTTGGCTCCATATATCTCACCCAATTTTAAAGTGATTCTTTCCATTGTGGCAGCACTGTCTTTCACCGTAAGTACCATACGTTTTATTGAAAGCGTATCGCCTATGTTTATTACCGGACCTCTTTTTGTTTCTATTACCGGCTCTGTTGTTTTGATCGTATCACTTTTTGGTTCTTCGGTTATTTTTTTTTCGGGCTGATTGTCATTACAGGCCATTGCAATCAGCATTGTGGTGATTAAAAGCCCCTGCAATAAATATTTGATTTCCTTCATAAAAAATAATTAAAGATTAAAATTAAAGCGTTAAAAGTAATAAATGCTTTATCAAACGCAAAACATATTTTATAACGTTTCCGGTTAATCTGGCTCTTTTGAACTAAGTTTTTCTTAAATGGGAATTCTACAGTAGGTTTGCATCCCGAACCTGGTAAAATGGGTACACGATCACTTATAAATTTGAACAAAAGGGCCGCTTACCAGTCAACCTGGATAACAACGATCAAGAACAACCATGAACTATCAACGAACAATGATCAACCATCAACGGTCTACGAACAACCAAACAACAAATGAACATACTCAAACTTTTTAAGCCAATAAAGACTTTTGTATTTGATGTTGACGGAGTATTGGCTACTGATATCCTGGTGATTTTGCAGGATGGAGATATGGCGCGAAATATGAATAGTAAAGATGGATATGCATTGCAACTTGCCGTTAAAAAAGGATACGGATTAGCAATTATATCGGGCGGCAGTTCCGAACCCGTACGTCAAAGACTGGAAAGGCTGGGTGTACAAAATATATTTTTAGGAGTTCATGATAAGAAAGACAAGCTGCTGGAATTTGTGCAGGAAAACGGGTTGCGGCTGGAGGATATCCTTTATATGGGAGATGATATTCCTGATTACCTGGTGATGAATTTAGTGGGCCTGCCCTGTTGCCCTGCAGATGCGGTGCCAGAGATAAAGAAAATTTCAAAATATATTTCCCCGGTAAATGGAGGTAAAGGATGCGGCAGGGATGTGATTGAAAAAGTTTTGAAATTAAATGGTCATTGGGACATGGATACTACCGTGGCTTCGAAATAGTCAATAGGTTGATCGTGGGTGGTTGATCGTTGCGGGTTGCGGGTTGTTGATCGTTCGTTGTTGATCGTAATGCAACCCAGGGATTTCGGGCGATAGCCAATCCTGGTTATCATGTCATCCGGGTTAAAAAGAACAGCGGCGAGCCGCAACCAACGATCAATAACCAGTAACCAGCAACTGACCATCACCCATCAACAAACTGAAATAACAGCATGAAATTATTTTCCGCCTTTCTTCGTTTGATTCGATGGCCCAACCTGGTATTTATCGCACTTACCCAATTGCTTTTTTTTTATTGTATTATTATTCCATCATTACCTGATAGCTATTATCAGCAGAACTATAAACTGACACCCATATTATTCTACCTGTTGGTTACGGCGTCTGTGTTGATCGCCGCGGGGGGGTATATCATCAACGATTATTTTGACATCAACATCGACCAGGTAAATAAACCCGCGAAAATGGTTGTGCAAAAAATCATCAACCGGCGCTGGGCCATCCTGCTACATATGATTATTACACTGGCTGGCCTCGCCTTCAGCGGGTATGTTTCTTTGAAAACTAGTCTCGTAATTATTGTAGCGAATATAGTTTGCGCGCTACTGTTATGGGTTTATTCCACTACATTCAAAAAGAAATTATTATCCGGCAATATTATCATTTCGGGATTAACTGCCTGGACCGTGCTGGTATTATATTTTGCCACCAATACTACCCTTACGTTAGTTCCGGCGCTTCCATTGGAAGTGGCCGCAGGCATGCACAGGATTTATAAATTCGCGGCATTGTATGCCGGTTTTGCTTTTATTATTTCATTGATAAGAGAAGTAATAAAAGATATTGAAGATATGGAAGGAGACGCCAGGTATAATTGTAAAACTATGCCAATCGTTTGGGGGGTGCCTTCCGCGAAAGTTTTTGTAGGTGTATGGCTGGTGGTATTGATTGGTGCATTAGTGGTGGTACAATTTTATGTTTTGCAAATTGGCTGGTGGCTAAGCGCTTTATATGTATTGCTGCTGGTGATCGTTCCGCTTTTGTGGATACTGAAAAAAATTTACCAGGCGCAAACAACTGCGCAATACCATCATATCAGCAATATGATCAAGCTGGTAATGCTGACCGGGATTTGCTCCATCATATTAATTAAATTGTACGCTTAACAGTGCTTCCGGCTGTTTTTTATAAAAAATATTTTCAGATGAATTTAACGACGGCCCTTCAAAGCGATCATACCCGGGTGATATCCCGGGGCATAATTTTAGCCTCCCAATCGCCACGCCGCAAACAATTACTGGAATGGGCGGAAGTGCCTTTTGAAATAATGGTAAAGGAAACCGATGAATCATATCCATCGAATTTATCTTTGGAAGACATCGCGGTGCATATCGCACGGAACAAAGGATTGGCTATTCTGAAAGACAATCATTTTACAAAACCGGTTTTGTCGGCCGATACCATTGTTGTACTGGATAATAAAATTATTGGAAAACCAAAAGACAGGGAAGATGCCATCGCAATTCTATCCGGCCTTTCGGGGAAAAAGCACCAGGTGATCACCGGCGTAGTGATATTGCACAAGGAAAAGGAGATCGCATTTGCAGATGCAACCGAAGTGGAATTTCATGAACTCACCATGGAGCAGATCGTGTATTATGTAGATAAGTACAAGCCCTATGATAAGGCAGGCGCCTATGCCATTCAGGAATGGATAGGTGTAACAGGTATAAAATCAGTGTCAGGTGATTTTTATAATGTAATGGGATTGCCGGTGAGCAGGGTGATAAAGGAGTTACATAGACTGTCTGCGCCGATTTTCTGATTTACCAAATCATGTGCATTGGATTATTGTATCGAACAACGCAGGGGCACCCGTTGCGGATGCCCATCATGCGGCCACGCATGATCCCATCCGCATGATCCCATCCGCAACAAAAGTTACCAACCATGTCGATCCCTATGGGAATGGAGCGGTATGGCAGGGGCCCGCACAGGCCCAGAGTATTTATTCCTTATAAAATATTATTTAACTATTATAAAGTATTATATAGTTACAATGAAATGTGCTCAAGTCCATCTTATTTTTACCTAAACATACTCATGCCCATAATTACCCATTTAAAAACAAAATAAAGTAGCGAATTGAAAAAAATCAGACTCCTCCGACAAGGTCATCCGGGCGGGCATCTAAAAATCAGCCATCACACATAAAAATATGACCGAACGACTACTTCAATACATCTGGCAGTTCCAGTATTTTAACAGGAATGAGTTGGTAACAGGTGATGGGGAAAACCTTTCAATTATCCATCCCGGAAATATCAACACCAACCAGGGGCCTGATTTCCTGGATGCGAAAATTAGGGTCGGGGATACTATGTGGGCAGGTAATATCGAGCTGCACATCCTCTCTTCAGACTGGAACAATCATAAACACAGCAGCGATTCAAATTATGGAAATGTAATACTGCATGTAGTTTGGCAGGATGATACGAACCTGCATTTATCTTTTCCCGTACTTGAATTACAAAGCAAAGTTTCCAAGATACTCCTGGCAAGGTTTGATGAATTAATGAATGCAAAATCATTTATTGCCTGCGAAAACATGATTCAGACCGTAGCTCCAATTAATTGGATTGGCTGGAAAGAAAGGTTATTAGTGGAACGGATGCAAAAAAAAGCAATCATTATATTGGATTACCTGCACAATAACAACAACCATTGGGAAGAAGCTTTTTGGTGGCTGATCGCAAGAAATTTTGGCATGACGGTGAACAGTGATGCATTCGAAAAACTTGCCCGCTCATTGCCGGTGAGTATTTTAGCAAAACATAAAAGCCAGGTTCACCAGGCAGAAGCAATGATATTCGGGCAGGCTGGCCTGCTCGAAAATAATTTTGCAGAAGATTATCCGCAACTGCTGCAAAACGAATACCGGTTCTATAAAAAGAAATATGGGTTACAACCGATCCGGATCCCACTGTATTTTTTAAGAATGCGCCCATCCAACTTTCCAACCGTAAGGCTGGCGCAACTGGCAATGCTGGTACACAACAGCATACATCTATTTTCTATTGTAAAAGAAACCGTCCAGCTGGAAGATGTAAAAAAACTATTGGGTGTTACTGCAAATGATTACTGGCACTACCATTATACTTTTGATGAAGTAACTGCTTATAAAGAGAAAAATCTCGGTATTCAAATGATCCATTCGATCATCATTAATACAATTGTACCTATTCTTTTTGCGTATGGCCATTACCACAAAGAAGATAAATATAAAGAAAGGGCAATGTTGTGGCTGGGGCAAATCGCGGAAGAAAAAAACAGTATCACAAATGGGTTTGCCTTATTAGGGATCGCCAGTAAAAACGCTTTTGATTCCCAGGCGCTCATCCAGTTAAAAAATGAATATTGCAACCAAAAACGCTGCCTGGAATGCGCGGTAGGAAACAAACTGCTAAAGCCACCACCACCTGTTAAGTAACCATATATTTGCGCCATATTACTTTAACCGAAAAATAATAGTTCTGGCAATTTAAAAGAAATCACCCGTCCAACTAGTTCATCCGGGCGGCCATCATAAAATCACACAACAGACATTATATATATTCTATATTCAATTCAATGTCAGGGTGCAGGCTTTTTACTACGGGGCAGTTATTGCCTGTTCGTTCCAAAATGACCCTGTCTTTTTCCTCCATTACCAGCGAGGGAGCAAATGAAACTTTAACATCAATTTTAGAAATTCTCCGGGGATCGTTTTTCATGTGTTTTTGAACGTCAACGGTCAATCCATTTAATTCAATATTCATATCGGTGGCCTTTATTGCCATTGTAGTGGCCATACAGGTTGCGAGGGCAGTGCATACCAGGTCGGTGGGTGAAAAGCGTTCTCCTTTTCCACGGTTATCAGTAGGGGCATCCGTTTCTACTATTGTTCCGCTTTGCAAATGCCGGCCTTTACATCTTAAATTACCTTCATATTGAATGGTTGCTGTCATTGTCCTATTTTTGTATAAATTTACTGAAGTAAAAACCTATTATGCGTAAATTATTTTTTATTTGCCTGGCTGTAGCCGCCACCTTGCCTTCGTTCGCTCAGAAATCAAAAAAGGAAAGACGGGATGAGCGTAAGCAGCGAATTAATGAACTCATCAAGCAGGAAGAGGAAGGCGTTATTGCCTATCATAAGCATTTTGTCTTTGGCATTAAACTTACTAATGATGGATATGGTGGTTTTTTGGAGTGGGGCAGGGCAAAATCAATTAAAAAAGCGTTGCTATTTCAGTTGGATATCACTGAAAGAAAACATGCCAAGGAAGACAAGCAAACCAATCTTTCTGTGCCTACAGCACCTTTTTCATATGGGAAGATCAACTATTTTTACCCGGTAAAAATCGGGGTGCAACAACAAATCCTGCTGGGTAATAAAACCAATCGCAATGGTGTAAGCGTAACGGGTAATTTTGGTGGAGGTATTTCCCTGGCCTTGTTAAGGCCCTATAATCTTGAAATAAATGATAGGGCAAAGGGTAACCGGAAATCAATAAGATTTGAAAGTTCCGACAGTACTTTGGTCAGCACCACCACTATACCACCAACCTATGAGTTAGATAATGTTTTATTTACAGACAATAACACCCTTGAAGAATTGCAGGTTTCAGGTACCGGGCTGGGAAAAGGCTGGGGACAAATGAAGGTAACCGCGGGCCTGTATGCCAAGGCTGCCGTAAGATTTGATTATGGGAAATATAATGAAATGCTGGATGCAATAGAAGTGGGGCTGACCGGAGAATTTTACAGTAAAAAAGTCCCGCAAATGGTATTTACAAACCCTAAACAGTATTTCATCACTGCGTATGTTGCCATTATGTTTGGCAAACGAAAATAACCCGGAAGCTTTTACATGCTACTGTAGCGTTCTCTTTTATTTGCAGTGTTTCCATTGTCCGCCAAACTGGTGTTAAAGGTTAACAACATATATTTTTGCATTTGTAAACAGCCGATGGCGCTTTGTTGTTAATCATTTGTTGTTAATAAAATGACCTTTAACTTAACACCGGTTGCTATTTTTTAAAATATATAATGTCATTCAATGATAGAATTACCAGTAATTGATGGTGTAGTAGAACAAAAGCTTAAAAAGCCTGATTGGCTTCGGGTGAAATTACCTATTGGCGAAGAATACAGGCATGTTCGTAATTTGGTAAATACGCACAAATTGCATACTATTTGCGAAAGTGGCAATTGTCCCAATATGGGTGAATGCTGGGGTGAAGGCACAGCCACTTTTATGATATTGGGAAATATTTGTACCCGTAGCTGCGGCTTTTGCGCGGTAGCCACCGGGAAACCTGAACCCGTGGACTGGGACGAGCCACAACGTGTAGCCGAGGCGATCCATTTAATGAAGGTGAAACATGCAGTGGTAACATCTGTAGACCGGGATGAAATAAAAGACGGCGGAAGTATCATCTGGCACAATACCATCCGGGCAATCAAAACCTTAAATCCTTTTACAACTTTAGAAACCCTGATACCTGATTTTAAAGCGGAAGCTGAAAATATTCAGCGTATCATTGACGCAGCACCGGACGTAGTTTCACACAATATTGAAACCGTGGAAAGACTTACCAAACAAGTACGCGTACAAGCCCGGTACTGGCGTAGTATGGAAACCCTGCGTATACTTAAACAGGGAGGGATGCGTACAAAAAGCGGTATTATGCTTGGGTTGGGTGAAACGAAAGATGAGATCGTGCAAACAATGCAGCATCTGAGAGATAGCCAGATAGATGTAATTACGATAGGCCAGTATTTACAACCCAGTAAAACCCATTTGCAGGTACAGCGTTTTGTACATCCAGATGAATTTGCAGAGTTAAGGGAGATCGGCTATAATATGGGTTTTGATTATGTAGAAAGCGGTCCATTGGTGCGGTCTTCCTACCACAGCGACAAGCATGTTATAGGAGGATGGGGAAGAGGGAAATGGATGGAGGAGAAAGCGATGTCTGTTTAGGATTTACTTGTTGATTAGTGGATAGGTTACGGATTACGGGTTAAGAAGGCTAACCTCTTATCAACCAATCTACTAACCTCATCAACTTCCCAGCACTTTGTTAACAGCTATGAATGATCAACGCTGAACCTGGAACAGTTTATTAAACACGATTCATAGTATGAAGATACTCATAACAGGCGCGAATGGATTACTCGGTCAGCATTTGGTAAAGTTACTGACCGAAGCCACCGGCCATGATATCATTGCCACCGGCAGAAGCGTATCCCGTATACCTTTCTCTCCTTCCGGCAGGTACCATTATTTTCCGCTTGATATTACCAACGGTATGGATGTAACATCTTTTATAGGATTGCACCAGCCTGGTATTATTATACATACAGCCGCGATAACACAGGTGGATGATTGTGAATCAGACAAAGTTGCCTGCTGGAATACCAACGTTACGGCCACCCGTTTTTTAATAAGTGCGGCAGAAAGCATTCATGCCCGTTTTATTTATGTCTCCACTGATTTTGTTTTTGATGGATTAGGCGGGCCTTATTCAGAGACAGTTGTTCCGGGGCCAATTAATTATTATGGCAGCACTAAACTGGCTGCGGAAAAATCTGTGATGGAAAGCGGTTTGAATTGGTGTATAGTAAGAACGGTACTGGTGTATGGGAATATATTGACGGGTAACAGGAGTAATATCATTAGCTGGGTAAAGGAGAATTTAGAGGTGGGTAAAAAGATAAAGGTAGTAATCGATCAGTGGCGCACGCCAACCTATGTGGAAGACCTGGCAAAGGGGATATTATTGGCGGTTGAAAAAAATGCAACAGGGATATACCATATTTCAGGAGAGGAGCTGCTAAGCCCTTACGATATGGCAATCGCTACCACCGAATGGCTTGGGCTCGACAAAACATTGATTGAAAAAGTGGATGCGTCCATATTTACCCAACCTGCCAAACGCCCCGCCAAAACCGGTTTTATCATTGAGAAGGCAAAAAAAGAACTGGGTTTTAAACCATTGAGCTTCAGAGAGGGGTTGGAGAAAATGTTGCCCAAAACTAAAGCGGATCTATTGGAAGAAACCCTTTCACCCCTGGCTCCTAAAGGGGAGGTCTAAGCATACCCTAATGAGCCCCCGGCCCCTAAAGGGGAGGTCTGGAAACAGTTTGAAAAATAGCATGTTGAATATTTCACCATCTTTCTTGTCACTTTAAAAGATCCAACGTTATCAAATGCGGTAGCCATTCGATTCCCCCTTCAGGGGGGCAGGGGGCTTCCTACATCCTCTCCGGTACCCTTATCCCCATTAACTGCATACCGCTTTTGATCGTATTGGCTGTCATAACGGCTACCTGTAAACGCAGTTGTTTTTTCTCGTTGGTTTCAGCATTGGTAATGGAATGCTCCGTATAAAATGAGTTAAATGTTTTAGCTAAATTAAAAACATAATTAGCGATCACGGAAGGATTATGTTCTTCACAAGCCTGTTGCAGTACACCCGGGTACTGCTCCAGGTTTACAATGATGGCTTTCTCAAGAGGCAGTAAATTATGGCCGGCTTCAAGGTCCTTTTCACCTGCTGGTTCCTTCCTTAAAATACTTTTTATCCTTGCATATGTATACTGCACAAACGGCGCTGTAAAACCGTGGAAATCGATACTTTCTTCGGGATTAAATACCATTGTTTTTTTGGGATCCATGCGGAGGAGGTAAAATTTCATAGCGCCCAATCCAATAATATCATAAAGCTCCTTTAATTCTTCTGCTGTAAAATCTTTTACCTTCCCCAGTTCTTCGGTAAGCTTTTGTGACGTGGCTACCATTTCATCCACCAGTTCATCTGCATCCACTACGGTTCCCTCGCGGCTCTTCATTTTCCCGGTTGTGAGCTCCACCATTCCATAGCTCAAATGAAAAATATATTCCGCATTTGGTATGCCTAATTTTTTACAGATCAGCTGCAGCACTTTCATGTGATAGATTTGCTCATTGCCGATCACATAGATACTCTGGTCAATTTTATATTGTTCATATTTTTGTGCTGCCAGCCCGATATCCTGTGTAATATAAACGGACGTGCCATCTTTACGCTGCACCAGTTTTTCATCTAATCCATCTGCGGTCAGGTCTATCCAGATGCTTTTATCTTCTTTTTTAAAAAACACTTTTTTATCCAATCCCTGCTGCACAATATCTTTTCCCAATAAATAAGTATTGCTCTCGTAGTAGATCTTGTCGAAATCGGTGCCGATGCGTTTGTAGGTAATATCAAAGCCTTCATACACCCAGCCATTCATTTTTTTCCATAGCCCCATCACTTCCGGGTTGCCGGTTTCCCAATCAAGCAGCATTTGTTTTGCTTCCGCCATCACTTTTGTATTGTTCCTTGCCACTCCTTTTATTTCATCGTGCAGCTTACTGATCTTCTCATCATCTTTTATTTCATCCAGTTTAGTTAAAGCCACCAATAGTTTATCGAGTTTTTCCAATTCGGCGCCGCTAAAATCGCAAAGATCGCCCAGTTTAATTTTATTGATCAATACCTGGCTCTCGGCTTTCACGTCATTTTCAAACCGTACATAATATTCACCCACCAGGTGATCGCCTTTAATGCCGGTTGATTCCGGAGTTGCACCATTGGCATATTTCTGCCATGCGATCATGCTTTTGCAAATATGAATTCCGCGATCGTTTACGATGCAGCTTTTTATCACTTCATAGCCATTGGCTTTTAATATTTCCGCAACGCTCCATCCCAGGAAATTATTTCTTAAATGCCCAAGGTGCAAAGGCTTATTGGTATTGGGAGAAGAATATTCCACCATTACTTTTTTACCATTTTTTTCTTTCCTGCCATAAGCGCTGTTGTCGTAATTTTTTTGTAGCAGAGCGGTCCAGTAAGTATCGGCAATAGTAAGGTTTAAAAACCCCCTGATGATATTAAATTTTGCGAATAATTCAGGATAACCGCTGACCAGTTTTTCGCCGAGCTGATTGCCAATAACATCCGGGGATAATTTCAGGGATTTCACCAAAGAAAACATTACAATCGTATAATCGCCTTCAAATTCAGGCTTTGTTTGGTTGATCTGGAAATCTTTCTCAGAAAATAATTGGTTAAATAAAGCCGATAAACTTTCTGTAACGTTCTTCTGTATGGTGGTTACGATGGACATGGTGCAAAAATAATGAAAAAGGTTGGGGGTTTAAGTTTAAGAGATTATGTTTTGCTGGGGCAGGAACCGATGCCGCTCTACCTGCAACGTGGAAAAAGCTGAACAACGGTATACAGTACAGGGGAGAGACACAACCCTGCTTCACTGCGTCAGGCAGCCAGGGATGTTGAGCAATGGAAATTTAGCCGCCACACAAAAAAAATTGTAAAATCCTCACTATTTAGGGAATGTCATAAAAAATAAATGTCTGTGCAAAAGATGTGGTTGTATAACTTAGCGATGATGCCATCAAAACAAAGTGCCCGGACATTGTTTAATAAGCCACCAAACATTCTTAATTTTTGAATTTTAATTCTTAATTATTCATTCTTAATTATTCATTCTTCATTATTCTTTACCTTTGCGCCCATTTTAAAGTTATGATAAGTGTAAATAATGTGACCCTGGCCTATGGCAAACGGGTTTTATTTGATGAAGTGAATATCAGTTTCACCAAAGGCAATTGCTATGGTGTTATTGGCGCCAATGGCGCAGGCAAGTCTACCTTTGTAAAGATATTGAGTGGTGAAATAGAGCCCAATAAAGGGACCGTGGACATTAGTCCGGGGGAACGGGTTGCAACTTTGAAGCAGGACCAGTTTGGGTTTGACGAAGTAACGGTGCTGCAGGCGGTGATGATGGGGCACCAAAAAATGTGGGACATTATGATTGAAAAGGATGCCCTTTACATGAAGGAAGATTTTACCGAAGCGGATGGTATGAAAGCGGGAGAACTGGAACACCAGTTCGGCGAAATGGGCGGCTATACTGCCGAAAGCGATGCCGCTCAGTTCCTCAATGAACTGGGTGTAAAAGAGGAAATGCACCAGGTGCTGATGAAAGATATTGCGGCCAACCTGAAGGTAAGGGTATTGCTGGCACAGGCCCTGTTTGGAAACCCGGATATCCTGCTGCTGGATGAGCCTACGAACAACCTGGATGTGGAAACCATCAGCTGGCTGGAAAACTTTTTAGCGGATTACGAAAATATTGTACTGGTAGTGAGCCACGACCGTCACTTTTTGGATGCTGTATGTACTCATGTGGCAGACGTTGATAAGCGAAAAATAAAAATTTATACCGGCAACTATACTTTTTGGTATGAAAGTTCTCAATTGGCTTCCCGGCAGGCTTCAGACAAGAACAGGAAGATGGAAGATAAAAAGAAGGACCTGCTGGAGTTTATTGCCCGGTTTAGCGCAAATGCATCCAAATCAAAACAGGCCACTTCGCGTAAGAAGGCATTGGATAAACTGGTTTTTGAAGACATTACACCAAGCAACAGGAAATACCCGGGTATAATATTTAAGCCGGAGCGGGAAGTGGGTAATCAAATACTCAACGTGGAAAAATTATCCAAATCCCTGGATGGAAAGCCATTATTCAGCAATGTTAATTTCGATATTGTAAAGGGGCAAAAGATCGCTTTCCTTAGCAAAAACCCATTGGCATTAACCACTTTTTTTGAAATCATCAATGGTAGGGTACAGCCTGACCACGGAAAATACGAATGGGGAACCACCATTACATCGGCTTATTTGCCCAACGATAATACCGAATATTTTGCCGGTTCATTGAACCTGATGGATTGGCTGCGCCAGTTTGTACCCCCTTATGTAAAAGATGTGGATGAGGATTTCCTGCGTGGTTTTTTAGGTAAGATGTTATTCAGCGGAGATGAAATACTCAAGAAAACAAATGTGCTGAGTGGAGGTGAAAAAGTGCGTTGCATGATCAGCAAAATGATGCTGCAAAATCCCAACCTGGTAATACTGGATGAACCAACCAATCACCTCGACCTGGAAAGTATTACCGCTTTCAATGATGGAATGTTGAATTTCCCGGGCATAGTCTTAATGACTACACATGATCACCAGTTTATGAATACAGTTGCCAACAGGATCATTGAAATTACACCCAAAGGAATGATCGACAGACTGATGACCTATGATGAATACCTGGTGGACGAAAGAGTGAAAACCTTAAAGGAAGAATTTTACAGTTAGATGGATAGAATTGATAATTGATAATTGGATAATTGATAATGATTATCGTATCAATTCACCTGGAAATAATTGAGGTCACAATTCATAAAAAGAGACATTTTTAATAGGGGCAACTAAATTTAAAAGAAAAAGAGTTCACCGCCATTAGGGTACAGACACACTCTCGTTCGGGAAGGGCAGGGGTTGAGGTTGGCACGGTTTTTACAAGATTGATTTCAAACTAAAAAAATCATTTTTGATGAAAAAACAATTCTTACTGGCAACGGTTATTTTAATGCTGGTCATTTCCACTGCTACGGCGCAAAAAAGCAAATCTTTCTATTCGTCAGACTATACCACGGCCATCGGTGTAAAGCTTTATCCCGGTACGGGTGGCGGAGCAGTTACGCTGAAACATTTTATCAATAAAGGTGCGGCCCTGGAAGCGCTGGGGTCTTTTTGGGACAGAGGTACCCGGGCAACAGGCTTGTATGAATTTCATTGGGATATCAAGGGAGCCCCGGGCTTAAAATGGTATGTTGGTCCAGGTGTTCACCTGGGCTTTTATAATGATAAGTACTATAATAACAATAGATTTGGGGGAAGTTATGTAGGCATAGGCGTAGACGGTGTAATTGGATTGGATTATAAATTTAATAAAATTCCACTTAACCTTTCGGCTGACTGGCAACCTTCCTTTGAATTCGGTAGCAACAGGTATAACGGATTCGGTGGAGATTTTGGAGGAATTGCCGCCCGTTATACATTTTAAAATTCATGGGGTGAGTAACTACCTTGAGGTTCCTCACCCTGGAATTTTAAATAACATTTCATTAAAAACGGGCTGTTAAAAATATCCTGGCGAATTGCCGGTTATTTCCTTTTTAATATTAGTGAAACAGAATTTAAATTACCTTAGCGGCTATTTTTAATTATGGTTAAACATGGCATCATATCCCTGATCGATTTTTTTTATCCCCCGTTTAAAAGATTAGTGCCATTGAATACTTTTCGCTATGCAGCCTGCGGCGGAGCCAATATGGTACTGGATATTTTGCTCTTCATTATTTCTTTACATTTTATTTTTCACAAGGAAATTCTTGACCTGGGATTTATTGCTTTTAAACCGCATATTGCGGCTTTTCTATTTTCTTTTTTAATTAGTTTCCCCACCGGGTTTTTGCTTTCGAAATACATCGTATGGACAGGGTCAACTATAAAGGGGCATGTTCAGTTATTCCGGTATTTTTTAATTGTAATGATGAATCTTTTACTTAATTATTTTTTTATAAAATTATTTGTAGAATATTTTCATTTTTATCCAACCATTTCTAAAGTAATAACAACCGTTATCGTTGTAATTTTCAGCTATGTAAGCCAGAAGCATTTTACATTTAAAGTAAAGACCTCGTTTGTCCCAGAAGGAACCCCCTGACCGCTAAAAGACTAAATCATAAAAGCTAAGAATTCTGCGTTTAATAAATAGAAGCCCATTAAACCCCGGCAGGGGTCAAATGTGAATAACCATAGGTGAAACCTATGGATGACAACCCGCGAAGGAACCCCCTAACCCGTAAATGGCAATTTCATAAATCTAAGAATTCATACATTTAATGAATAGAAGCCCATAAGACCCCGGCAGGGGTCAAATGTGAATAACCATAGGTGAAACCTATGGATGACAACCCGCGAAGGAAACCCCATAAACCTCCGGCAGGGGTCAAATGTGAATAACCATAGGTGAAACCTATGGACGATACCCGCGAAGGAAACCCCTAATGATGATATCACCGTTTAACCAAATGACATTATCCTTTACGGATCTTTGCGAAACAATGAACTCCATTATTGATCGTTGCGAAACAGCGTACTCCTTTACTTAAACGGGGGCTTATCAGCGTATTCAAAGTCTTATCTTTTGGATGGTGGGCCCCACCTGCCATTTTTTCACCCTAAATCCTTATGGCACAATCATTGTCTATCTACTACGAACAATAAAATAAATTTAATCATGGGAAAGATAATTGGAATTGACCTTGGAACTACCAATAGTTGCGTATCTGTAATGGAAGGCAACGAACCGGTTGTAATTGCAAACGATGAAGGCCGTCGTACCACACCTTCCATTGTAGCTTTTCTTAAAAATGGTGAACGTAAAGTTGGAGACCCTGCCAAGCGCCAGGCGATAACCAACCCGCATAACACCATTATGAGTGTAAAGCGTTTTATGGGGCACAAGTGGAACGAAGTAACCGAAGACATTAGCCATAGTGGCTATAAAATAGTAAAAGGTGACAATGATACAGTCCGTGTTGACATAGATGGCAGATTATATACTCCACAGGAAATAAGTGCTATGATCCTGCAGAAAATGAAAAAGACTGCAGAAGATTATCTCGGGCAGGAAGTAACAGAAGCCGTAGTTACCGTACCCGCGTATTTTAATGATGCACAACGCCAGGCTACTAAGGAAGCCGGTGAAATTGCAGGGCTCAATGTACGCCGTATCATTAATGAGCCAACCGCAGCAGCATTGGCTTATGGACTCGACAAAAAGCACCAGGACCAGAAGATCGCGGTATTTGATTTAGGTGGTGGAACTTTTGATATTTCTATCCTTGAACTGGGCGAAGGTGTATTTGAAGTAAAAAGCACCAATGGAGATACCCATTTGGGGGGGGATGATTTTGATAAGGTATTGATGGACTGGCTGGCCGACGAATTTAAAAAAGACGAGGCGATCGACCTGCGTAAAGATCCAATGGCGTGGCAGCGTTTAAAGGAAGCTGCTGAAAAAGCGAAGGTAGAATTGTCTTCTTCTTCAGAAACGGAAATTAACCTGCCCTACGTAACTGCGGTAGATGGTGTTCCTAAACATTTGGTGAAAAAATTATCAAGAGCTCAATTTGAAAAGTTGTCCGATAATTTGTTTGCGAGATGCCTGAAGCCATGCGAACTGGCATTAAAAGATGCAGGGGTCGCAATCACCGATATCAACGAAGTGATCCTGGTAGGCGGTAGTACCCGTATACCAAAGGTGC